>JAMONG010000118.1 GCA_027066595.1 Sulfurovum sp. | reverse complement strand
TTAATAGTGTATTTTTCATATTTGTCCTTTATAATGTTTTTTAATACAAGTCATTATAAGAACTTATTTTAAATAAATCAAGTTTGACGCTTAAAATTAGTATAAATAGTATAAAAAACGTCACTTTAGACTCTTAATGGGTTTCTAACATCACTATAATTTATGCCTATTAACATAAAAATTGACTATATTCTCTTTTGGACAAACCAAGTAAATGTACCTTGCATCGTACAGACATCCTCTACATCATACACTTTAACCTCTACCAAGATAGTCGCTCTACCTTTACGCTCTAAGCGTTTTAAAAACTTCTCTTTTTCTGCTTCATCTATGCTGGCATGTGCAACGATGGTACTACTGGCAGGACTTTTAAACTTTACACTAGAGCTACGGAGCAAAGCTACAACTTTGTTTTCTAGTGTTTCAAAGTTCTGTTCTAAGTAGAGTCCAGACTGTGTCTCTGCCAATGCAAACTGTGCAGAGGCGTGTATGGTCTCTATATGATTTTGAACCATAGTTGTAGGTTCAAGTTTGAGCGTAGTCATCTCTTTATGTTCAATGCCTATATGTTTTGCAAAAGGTATGCTTGTTACGTCCATGTTAGTCCTTACTGTATGCTTTTATAACCTTGGAAAACCTAAACAAAAATGCCCCATGGTCTACAGCATCAAAAATGTCTGCATCACTCCAGTCTAAGATTTTAAGTGCATCTATGACCTCTAGGGTAAACTCTTGAGGTGTATAGACTGCTTGCATCACTGCATCAAAGAGGGCTTGGTGTCTTTTGTCTAAAGGTAAGGTTTTCTCAGTACCCTCTAACCCTTGCAAGTTCTCCAAGCTATAACCTTTGGATAAAAGTAAAGATTTGTTCAGATTTATACAAAAAGTAAAACCATTATCGTTTGCTATGGTGTATCGTAGCAGTGTAAAGAAGTCATTCTTTATATTTGGATGATTGGTAAGATAGTTTATCTCTTCTAGAAACATCTTAAAACGTGTAGGATTTATGGTAGCAAAAAGCTCCCACTGTGGTGGTATATGTCCTAACTTCTGCTTCACACTTCTTAAAAGTATTTTCATCTCACGATTGGGGTTTGGTTCTAGTATAAACATTTTCTACTCCATAATTAAATTAGACTATTTAGTCTAGTCATAGTGTAGAGAAAGTTTTCTTAAATTAGACTGATTAGTCTAATTAGTATAAATTGCTAATGTATCTAATATAAATTTGCTATGTCGTACGAAATGTTTAGAAGAAGATAAAGAGGGAGAAAGAGACAACACGCCCCATGTACTCTCTAAAATGTAGTTAGCCACTGCTCTACTAGGTAAAGTCTCTTTAAACTCCCCGCTCTCTACTCCTTGTTGGAGTAAACAAGCTAAATTCTCTTGCATTTGAGTCACCCTACTACTTAAGAGTAAGTCAAATGTTTCATCTACAGGAGAAAGCTCAACCATCAGACGATACAAAGGACAACCATAGGTGATGAGTGGTTTGTTTTTACTCATCCCTGCAAATGTACCTCGCAACGCATCTGTTACACTCACCCCATCATCTGCTTGAAACTTAAAAAAAAGTTCCATCTTAGGAAAGAGTCTCTCTTGCACCATAGCAAGTACCAACTCTTTTTTACCCTTAAAATGATGATACATCGAACCTTTGGGTATGCCTGCTTTTTTCAATATGGTATCTACAGAAGTAGCCGTATAGCCATGGATATAGACTTCATCAAAGGTAATGTCTAGTAGTTTTTCTCTGGTGGGTTGTTTTTTATTCATAAACGTATTATACCCTCTAAAGCACTATCTATAGAACTATATTCAAATCTATATCCACACGCCAATAGTTTCGTAGGATATACCTCTTTTGAATCCACCAACACAGAAGAAGCCTCACCATAGATAAGTTTTAATACCCATACAGGCAAAGGAAAAAATGTCGGTCTACGCAGTACCTTACCTAAAGCTTTTGTAAACGTAGCATTACTTACTGGGCTTGGAGATACCGCATTGAAAATACCTTCATGTTTTGAAGTGATGAGGAATTGATAGATGTTTAACAGCTCTTCGAGGGCTACCCAGCTTGTCATCATCTTACCATCACCTATAACGCCACCAAGTCCTAACTTAAAAGGCAAAAGCATCTTAGCCAATGCCCCACCATCGCCAAGTACCACACCCAACCGTACTATGGCAGTAGCTTTGGTACACTTAAGGGCTTCTTTTTCCCAGTTCATGCAGAGTTTGGCTAAAAAGTCATCTGCAACAGTCTTACAAGACTCATCACATTTAACACCAGTAGGATAGATACCAATGGCAGATGTCGAGATAAAATATGATACCGCACTCTTGTTTATAGCATTTACCAACTTTTTTGTAGTCTCTATCCTACTTCTGTAAAGTACTTTTTTATAGTCTTCACTCCAACGCTTCACTATGGGTGCACCTGCAAGGTTAATCACCACATCTACACGTGCAAGCTTTTCAACAAGTTCGTCTACACTATCGTCTCTATCTAACACCACTACATTCGCTAAAGTATTTTGTAATGCCTGCCCCACAAACCCACTGGCTCCTGCTATGGCGATAATATTACTATTCATCATCATTTACCTAACATAT
>JAMONG010000117.1 GCA_027066595.1 Sulfurovum sp. | reverse complement strand
AGTCATACCTGTGCCCCTCTTTTAACTTACCTGCACAGCCATAAAGCATCACACCTCTACCAGATGGACTTTGTTTTATAATGGCATTGCGTCCACGTTTAAGTATGACCATCACATCTTTTAAAATGACTTGTCCCTCTAACTTTTCCACACTATAGAGATACTCTATAGGTTTTGTTTCTTTTAGCACTGTTGGGGTTTTTTCTTTAACATATGCCTTATTATCAAAGTAAGCAAATATAGGGAGATGGTCAGAGTAGCCTTTTGCCCTGTGTTTGCCATTTTTATATCGCCATCTATTGATGTATCCTCTTTTTGTAAAAAGATAATCTGTTTTTAAAACTTTAAAAGAGTTGTTGACATAGTCTATACCTTTACCGTCAAACATCGCTTTAGGTAGGACAATTTGGTCTAAAGAAGATTTCTTTCCGTAAAACTTATGACTCCACCTCTCTTCTATGGCTAACTCATTCCACAGACTATAGTGTACACCTTGTTTTGCATCGACTATCATCGCTTCATCTACAAGCCTGTCACCTACTTTTGTCTTAAGGATATCATTAAAGGCTGTGCGTCCTTGAGTGTCGTTTATTTTATCATCTAGGGTTAGGTAGGCATTATAGTCTGAGTTAAAGTCACCTAAAATGATGTACTCTTTACTTGGACTAAGTCTGGCTATGCGTGATTGCAGTGCTTTTGCATACGTGATACGTTTACTCTCATACCCTTTGTATGCCTTAGATTTCCAGTGGTTTACAAAGAGGGTAAGATTTTCTCCATTAGCCTCTACCTCAACTTCGAGTATATTGCGTACTCTAGGAGAGTAGCTTACCTGTATCTCTCGTTTGTTTTTTATGGCATGGCGAGAGAGCAGTGCTACTTGAATAGAAGCACCTTTTTTAGTCGTAATAGCACTATATCTATACGCACACCCTACCGATGCTAACTTTTGTATGAGTCTTTTAAAAATACGGCTATTCTCTATCTCTTGTAGTGCTAAGATGTCTGCATCAAGGTCACAGATGACTTGGGCTGTGTGGTTTAGCTTTATCTCTACCATACGCTTATTCCAGTTATGTTTCCCAGGAATGTACTCTTCATACTCTGTACCATCATAACGTGCATCAAAAAGATTTTCTACATTGTATGAAGCTATCTTAATAGGGTGTGAAAATAAAAATAAAGGGAGTAAAAATAAAATAAATCGCACAAAGTATCCAAAAGTTTTTATATCATTGTAGCGGAGAAGTCAAAAAAAGTATAAAAGTATGGCAAATTGCCATACTTTTTTAGGATATGTCTATCGAAACATCTTTCCAAGCATATCCATAGCACCTGATGGGCCACCTACTTGTGCCAACATCTCATCCATAATACCACCTTCTCCTGCAGTTGCCTGATCTACCACTTGCGGTAAAGCTTCTGCCAATGCTCCTTTAGCACTCTCTTCTGAAAGCCCTAAGTTTGAAGCAAATTCAGAGATTTTATCTGAACCTAAAAGGTCTGTAATCTGATCCATGGAGATAGAAGCATTTTCACCATTACCAAGCCATGAACCTACGATTTCACCTAAACCATTTTGAGAAAGCCCACCTACAAGTGCACCTAAGTCAAGTCCACCCTCATTATTACCTATGAGTCCACCAAGTGCATTTGCTAAAGTATCTGTGTCTAAGCCTGTTGTTGCATCATCACTGTTACCTTGTATCAAAGAGGCACCCATTTTCAATAAATCCATTAATTCCATATCTTTTCCTTAAAATATTTTGTACACAAAGTATATCGAAAAAGGTTTATGAAAGCTTAATAGAATCATCCAATAACACTATCTCTTTTTTTTCTATCAGTTCAGTTAACGTTCTTTTAAAGCTTTTTTTACTCATGTTAAACATTTTTTTAATCTCATCAGCATCACTCTTGTAAGTAAATGCTAATGTTCCACCTGCTTCTTTTAAAAGCTGTAAAACTGTACCTTCTGATTCACCGATGCTTGCTTGTTTGCCTATGGGCTGTAACGATAAATCTAATTTGAAATCTTTACGTACATTTTTAATGTACACTTTTTTCTTATCGCCTATGCGTAGGTCTTCAAAAATTTCATTATTGAAGAGCATACCTTCGTATTGGTTATCTGCAATGACTTTAAAACCTAGTGGTGTTTTAGCAAGGACAATAGCTTCAAACACTTTATTTTGATGTAGCCCTTTCATCTCACGGTTAAAGTATTTACCTATCTTCTGTGTGGCAAAAAGTCTGCCTGTTTGCTCATCTAAACAAACACGTAAAAGGTACTTTTTACCTATGGTAAAATGTTCTTTTTGTTGTGAAAGTGGTACAAAAAGGTCTTTAGGCAGCCCCCAATTCACAAACGCCCCATACTGCTTGTAGTCTACCACCGTAAAAAACCCATACTCACCTAGCTTTGCATAAGGCATTTTAGTTGTAGCCACGGGTCTGTCTTCGGAATCTGTGTAGACAAAGACATCTAGCAGTGAACCCATAGGCATTTCATCTTCCATAATATAAACATTTGGAAGCAGTATCTCCGCACCATCTTTAGCCTCTAAAAAATACCCATAGTCAGTGTCTCTCATTATTTGAAGTGTGTTTATCTCACCTATAT
>JAMONG010000116.1 GCA_027066595.1 Sulfurovum sp. | reverse complement strand
AAAATCTACACATTTAGATGGTATAAAAACAAAAATTCAAAAATTAATGACATATTTTATAGATACTGAAAAAACAAATTTAGAGTTTTTAAAAGAGCAAAATTATGATATCTCAGATGCAGCTATTTTAATGGCTGCGGATGGATATGGTAGAGCAAAATTAGAAGGATATCATGGAGAAGAAAAAGTTATTATTAAAACACGTGATAATCAAAAAAGTTTTTTGTATGATAGAAATCCAGATAAAGAAGAATTTTATCAATACTCACTTGATGAGTTTCGCTCAATTAATACAGAGAGATATTTAGGTCATTAATGATGAAGTTTTTTGATATAGTGAGAATGTTTATTCTTGAATTGTTGATTGGATTAATTCTCTATTACTTTTTAATTAATAATCTTAAGATAGTTGAATTTATTGCTTCTATTTTATTTATGCCAAAAATGACATGGCTTGAGTACGTAAAAATATTTGGATTACCTGTTACTATTTTAACACTTAATTATAATTTTGGTGATGAAATATTAAATCCTAGTGATAAAGAGATTCGATATAAGTTAAAAAATTTTCCATTATATTGGAAACTAAAAAATAGAGTATGGTATTCGATAATTATTTCATGTTTAATAATTGTTGGAACTATCTTTTGTTGGTATTATGCCGTGACAACAAATGATATAGTTTATAGTACGATGATGATTCTTATATTATGGGGGATATCATTAACAACATTTCTATCTATGGCAATAGCTAAATTATCTTTAAAAGATATTTTATATTAGTTTAGCGTGTTCCACCTCTCCCCAACGTAAATACAAACGACAAATATATTTTGATTTTCATTGTATGCATATTGTTGTTGGGAATGGGACACACCGACCTACAGGTTTTTATGTACAGTAATAGTCATATTAAAGACATCATAAGCATTAATTGCTATAGTGCTGTGATTATAAAAAATGATGATATAGGATTGAAAATATGGCAGGTAGCGAACAAAAACGTTTAATGGAATTGCAGATGGAGGCTCTTAAAGAAGAACATGGGGTGGCAAAAAATGATGATGCTACTAATAAACTTAGACACAATAATGACAGAAGTGAAAATAGTAGAAAGATAGCAGCACTGTATGAAGATACAGCAGAATACGAAGAAGAGTTAGCGTGTTTTGAAAAAGAGTTAAAAATCATCAATGAAAACAGACTTTCAGATGTTCTTGATGCTTTAGTGAAAAATACACCAGAGTATGATGGTGACTATGCAGTAGAGTTAAAGGCTATACTTGAAGCTGGCTGGACACAGAGAGTTAATGTGGACTGTACACATCCTAAAGAGGAACTAGCACTTATAAAAAAGACTGCATTTTGTGATGTCTTAGCAAATTTAAGTGAAGATGATGTGCGAGAGACATTAGTTAAAAGATGGGAAATGCTTGTAGCTATTAAGAGTGAGCATGTCGCAGAAGAACGTGCAGAGATGAAACTTCGTGGTATGAAGCCAGACCATATACGTAAAGTATATAGAAAATATCACGGACTTGAAGAGTAGATGTGATTTCAAACATTTTTTATTGTTAAATGATAATTATTTAATGTATAATTTCATAAAAATTATAGTTATTATAGATAAGAAAGGAAGACATTTGCAACTCTCAGCATTCATTAAACTCATGCGTCCTCAACAATATATTAAAAACCTTTTTATCTTTCTGCCACTTTTCTTTGCTATGGAAGTAACAAATGGTGTACTTTTTGCTAATGCTTTTGTGGCTTTTATCGCTTTTTCTCTCACTGCGAGTGCGGTATATATTTTAAATGATTACTATGATATTGAAGAAGATAGAGAGCATCCAGAAAAAAAGCATAGACCTTTAGCCTCAGGGACGATTTCTAAGACTCAAGCTATTGTGATGATGGGTGTTTTGGGAACAGTAGGGTTTGTACTGATGGCATGGCTCTCTTTAGAAGCGGTGGGGATACTTGCTACGTATGTGGGCATGAACATCGCCTATAGTCTCTACTTGAAGCATGTGGCTATTTTAGATGTGAACATTATTGCTATTGGCTTTGTATTGCGACTTTTTATTGGGGCTGCTGTAGATGGCATTGCTCTGTCTATGTGGATTGTGATTATGACTTTTCTTTTGGCTCTTTTTATGGCACTTGCTAAAAGAAGAGATGATGTGCTTATCTATTTGGAGACAGGTAAAAAGATGCGTAAGGTACTAGATGGGTACAACTTACAGTTTCTTGATGTCTCTATGGCTATCATGGCTTCTGTGGTGATAGTGGTATATACTATCTACACCACATCAGCAGAGGTGATAGCTCGAACACATAGTGAGTATTTGTACCTTACGGCATTTTTTGTTATCTTGGGGATTTTACGGTATTTGCAAGTGACTTTTGTAGAAAAAGAGAGTGGTTCACCTACGAAGATAGTACTTAAAGACCGTTTTATGCAGTTTACCTTGCTGGGCTGGATAGTGACATTTTCTTGGATACTTTACTGATATGACAGCGATAAAATACATCATCTTTGCAGTGGTTTCTACCCTTTTTAATCTACTGTTTCAGTATCTTAGTTTTGGTGTCTATGAAGGTTTGGGTTCGCTTTATGTGGCGATGTTTGTTGGTAC
>JAMONG010000115.1 GCA_027066595.1 Sulfurovum sp. | reverse complement strand
AGACATCACAGCTTTTGGACACCCTTTTGGGTATGTACCAGAGGGTGAAGTGTGTATCCCAACCGATGTAAATCTTAGAAATATTGCCAAAGAGGTGGCTGCTTCTAAAGGTTTGACACTTAAAGAGGGTGTTATCGCAACAGGTGATCAGTTTGTAGCCAATGCTGATAGAAAAGAGTGGATAGGTTCTGAGTTTAAGGCAGATGCTTTAGAGATGGAAGGAGCTTCTGTGGCTGTGGTTTGTTCTGCACTTGATGTACCTTTTTTCATTTTAAGAGCTATAAGTGACAGTGCCGATATGGATGCAAGTTTTAATTTTGATGAATTTCTTGAAAGTTCTGCTAAAATTAGTGCGGATTTTATTTTATCGATGGTTGATGCGATAAAATAATTTCAAGGGTGTTCGGAACGACAGAGCACACTATCGTGTGATTATATGAGAGGGTATTGATGAGTATTGAACAAGATAAGCAAAGACGCTCTAAAGCTAAAACCATTCCGATGAGTAAAAAACTTCTAAAGGTTATAGGTAAGACCAATGGAGAGTTTAAACTTATAGGTGAGGGCGATAAGATACTTGTAGGACTCAGTGGGGGAAAAGATTCTTTAGCACTTATTCATGCGATGAAACATATACAGCGTCATGCACCTTTTCGTTTTGAATTTGAAGCGTGTACCATTAAGTATGGTATGCCAGATGAGCATTATGCGTTTTTGACCAAGCATTGCCAAGAGTATGAGATAAAACATACGGTGTTTGAAACGAACATTTTTGATGTCTCTCAAGATGCGATAAGAGAGAACTCTTCTTTTTGTTCGTACTTCTCTCGCATGAGAAGAGGGGCACTCTATAATTACGCAGAGGAACATGGATTTAATAAAATAGCACTTGGGCATCACTTCGATGATAGCGTGGAGAGTTTTTTTATGAATATGTTTTATAATGGAAGTATGAGAGCTTTGGCACCCATATATAAGACAAGCCGTGGTGTACATCTTATTCGACCACTTATTCAGGTGCGTGAACGACAGTTACGTGACTTTGCAACAGAAAACAAATTACAAATCATAGGTGATGAAGCTTGTCCTGCTATGCTTAAAGATGTAAAGATGCCACATGCAAGGGCCAGTACCAAAGCATGGCTGGCAGAGATAGAAGAAAAAAACAAAGATGCCTTTAAAATGTTTAAAGCCTCTTTCAAACATATCCATGATGACACATTTTTAGACCCCGAACGTTGGGATAGAGATGATATATAGATGAAAGGAAACAGTATGAAACGTATCACAGCACTTTTTTTACTTATAAGTATGCTATTGACCGCAGGAGAAGAGGGTATCTTACCTAGACAACTCACTGTTGATTTACCTAAAAAATGTCAAGTGCTTATGCTTCATGTTACACCAGAGAGAAAATCTAAAAAAATTATGACCTACGCTTCTTATGGTGATAAAGTAGAAAATATGGGCTGCATCAGAGAGATAACACAAAAAGAGTTAGATAATATCCCTGAGAGTAAACGCTACTATATCGCATGGAAATACCCTGTATGGTGTCGTGTCGCAGTAGGTATAAAACAAGGTTGGGTACTCCAACAGTATTTGAAAAATGAGGATTTAGAGGAAGATGACGATTTTTAAAGTAAATACCTCTGGTCGCATAGACAAAATACTGGCTTCAACTTTAGAGGTAAGCCGCAACCAAGTAGAAAAACTGGTTAAAGATGGGCTGGTATCTGTCAATGGAAAAACAGTCAATAAGACTAGTTTTAAAGTTGTTGAAGGTGATGAGGTCGCATATACGTTTAAAGAGGCAAAGAAAAGAGTTGTACCTCCTGTAGATTTTGATGTAGAAGTGCTTTATGAAGATGATTATCTCTTAGTAGTCAACAAACCCTCTGGACTTGTGGTACATCCTGCTCCTTCAGTAAAAGAACCTACCTTGGTTGACTGGCTTATACATAAAGGTATCTCACTCTCTACCATAAGTGGCGAAGAACGCCATGGTATCGTACATCGCATAGACAAAGAGACCACAGGTGCTTTAGTCGTAGCCAAAGACAATAAAACCCATGAAAAGCTCAGTGCTCAACTTCAAGACAAAAGCATGGGACGCTATTACTTAGCACTGATAGACTGTCCTCTTAAAGATGATATAGTGGTGGATAAACCTATAGGGCGTAACCCAAAAAATAGACTCAAAATGGATGTGGTAGAGCATGGTAAGAGTGCAAAAACAGCTTTTGTGAAGCTAGCTCAAACGATATATGATGTAGAACTCATCGCCGCAAAACTCTTTACAGGACGTACCCATCAGATACGGGTACATCTTAACACTTTAGGACGACATATCTTAGGAGACGATTTATATGGCTTTAAGACCAAAAGAGATAAAATAGCACGCGTTAATCTACATGCATATTTGCTATATTTAGTCCATCCACATACGGGTGAAAAAATGGAGTTTGTTGCCCCACTTTTTGATGATATGACAGGTTATATAACAAAATATTTTGATCAAGAATTAGTCGATAACAAAATGAATCCTGAAACATTAGGAACACTTTTTACACACATTTAATGGTTATATTAAGTGAGAGATTTATAAAAGCAGGGAATATGCCACATTTAAAAGTTACACCGTTTGAT
>JAMONG010000114.1 GCA_027066595.1 Sulfurovum sp. | reverse complement strand
GTTATAGCCAATATTCCAGAAACTGGAACATTGACAGCAGAGGTGACCTTGACAGATAAAGCAGGGAATACAGGAGCTAAAGGTAGTGATACATCTATACTAGATACTACAGCACCAACAGCATTGACGCCACCAAAAGTAATAGGTGCACCGTTAACCAGCAATAATAAACCTGCAATCACAGGTGAATGTACAAGTGATGATGTGATTACCGCACAAGTAGATGGTAAAGATATTACACCAACAGCCACATGTACAGATGGAAAGTATAGTATTACATCAGAAAATCCAATAGATGATGGTTTACATGATATTACAGTCAAAGCAACAGACCCATCTGGGAATGTAAATGTACCAAGCCCTAAGAGTACAGTAACTGTAGACACCACACCACCAGCTAACCTAACTATTGATCAAGTGATACCAGAAAACAATAGTACAGTAACTATAAAAGGAAAAACAGAGCCAGGAGCCACAGTTACAGTAACATACCCTAATGGAGAAGTTGTAAGTGTTACAGCAGATAGCCAAGGGAGCTATACAGCCACAAGCACACAAGCTCAAGATCAAAGCGGAGATGTAAAAGTCTCTGCTACAGATATTGCCGGCAATACTTCACCTGATGAGTATCGTAATTTCACAAGATGGTACGAAGAAGAAGTAGATAATGAAGGTGGGGTAAAATATATCTATGGAGATGAAAATACACCTCAAAAAAATAGAACAAAGATTGATATTAGTGGCACACTGAATGTAAATAAAGAAGAGACAAGTAACGGAGATATAAAATTAAATGTTTCCACACCAACAGGGACACCAGCACCTGCGGTGATACCAGAAGCTCCTTCAGGGTGTGATACACAAAGCTATGCAGCATTTATTACACTCTTTAAGGAAAAAGGTGAGGTAGAAACAGGATATGAATATAGTGATATCCATTGTAATGGATTAGCAGATGCAACAATCTTTGATGGACAAAGAATTAAATTTGTACCAGGGACATCGGTACGTTTGGAAAAAACAACAGAAAAAGGTGGTATGGTCATCATTATAGATGCTGAACTAAAAGAAGCAACAACATTTGGAGAGAGATAATGAAAAAGAGAATAGCTAAACAGGCAAAAACATTTGCTCTAGTAACAGTGACCGCTTTTACACTCATTGGGTGTGGTGGTTCAGGTGAGAACTGGGGGATAGACCATGGAAGTGAAGTAGAAATCTCTCATGGACCACTTGATGCTAATAGCGGTAAATATAGATGTAATATAGAAGATGCAACACTTGTAAAACAAGGTGGTATCGTAAGACCATTGACAGAGAATACACAACTAAGAGTATGGCATTATCAAAATTCGGAAGAGTATGTATGTACATTACAAGGACAAGCAGTCCTCAAGCAACCTGTAGCAGGAGAAAAATCATGAAAAGAACAATTAAATGTAGCCTAGCAGTATTATTGCTTGGTAGTTCACTCTATGCAGGAGGGGGTAAAAATATTGTACCTCAAGATGTACCTGTAGCTGTCGTACCCACAATGTTAACACCAACTTCTTCTAACTTTTATATAGGTGGAGGTATAGGGATAGATAGCATAAGTAGCTATCTGTATGGACCAGATACAGCCTATAGTGCCGTTGTAAAATTAGGGTATAACTTTATGAAGTACTTAGGTGTAGAAGCTAGAGGAACGTATGGTATAAGTGAATCAGATCAGTTAGGACATGACTATAGTATGGGACTGTACCTTAAACCACAATATCCAATAAATGATACAGTTACAGTCTATGGACTTGCTGGATATGCACAGAGTAAAATAAGCTTTGAGAATGAAGTGGCATTTAATGGTATTAGCAATGATACGACCACACAAAGCGACTTTAGTTTTGGTGCAGGTTTAGACTATGACTTTAGTGATAATTGGTCAGTTTTTATCGATGCAGTAAGATATATAGACAAAGAAACTACAAAGCCTGAAGGTAAGTATGCCTCTAAGGTAGATAGTTTTACTCTTGGGGTTACTTACGACTTTTAATATATTAAACTTCTATTAACTTCAATCAAGTAAAATTCTCCTAATCACTTAATTTAGGAGAAAGACTTGAGCCAACAAAATCAAATTATTACAAATATAAAAACAGAAATATCTAAAGTCCTTGTAGGGCAAGATAAAATGGTTGAAGGTCTGTTAGCAGGGCTTCTTTGTCGAGGACATATATTACTTGAGGGTGTGCCAGGACTTGCAAAGACCACTGCAGTCAATGCATTAGCTAAGACATTAGGTCTTGACTTTAAACGTGTACAATTTACCCCAGATTTACTTCCCTCAGATATTATAGGAACTGAAATTTATGACCCCTCTAACAATACCTTTAAAATAAAACAGGGGCCTATATTTACAAATTTATTATTAGCAGATGAAATAAATAGAGCACCTGCTAAAGTACAATCAGCCCTTCTTGAAGTGATGCAAGAGCGTCAGGTTACTATAGGGGATGAGACATTTAAAATAGACTTGCCATTTCTAGTAATGGCAACACAAAACCCTGTAGAGCAAGAAGGAGCATATGAGCTTCCAGAAGCACAATTAGACAGGTTTATGATGAAACTGGTTGTGGGTTATAACACCAAAGAAGAAGAACTTGAAATCGCTCGTCGTGTAGCAAACAATAGTTTTGGAACCATAGAACAAGTAGCTACGCTAGAAGACCTTAATAAGATAAGAGAAGAGGCTTTGGCGGTACATATAGATGAAGAGATAGAAAAGTACATCATAGAACTTGTTTCTGCTACTCGTGATCCTAAAGCCTATGGTTTAGAAGAACTTGAAGCCTATATAGAATTTGGGGCGAGCCCAAGAGCAAGTATAGATATGTATAAGGCGAGTCGTGCCATCGCATACTTAAAGGGACAAGATTATGTCTCACCATTGGAAATAGCGTATATTGCCAAAGAAATATTGCGTCATCGTATTATACTCTCTTATGAAGCACAGGCTGAAGATATGACTACCGATGAGATTATAGAAAAAATTCTTTCGGCTGTACCGATTCCATAGAAAAATTGTAGGGTGTTGTCCCTTGACAACACCAAATAAAAAAATAAAAGGTGTTGTAATATTACAACACCTACGAGAGGTAAAATGAATAAAGAAGTAAAAAAAATCATTTTAAAAACCAAAAAACAAGTTTATGGAGATATGCTTGGAAACAATGCTTCACTTTTTCAAGGTGAGGGATTTGAATTTGCAGAACTTCGTGAGTATGTGTATGGTGATGACATTCGTAAGATTGATTGGAAGACCACTGCAAAACTAGGTAAACCTTTTGTGAAGGTCTATAAAGAGGAACGTGAGTTAAATGTAGTAGTGGTTTCTATGCTTTCGGGGTCAACTTACTTTGGGACAGTGAAACAAAAGTCTGACATTATGGCTGAAGTTGTAGCCACTTTAGGTTTTTCAGCAGTGAAAAATGCAGATTTATTTTCTCATATGATTTATGCAGACAAAATGTATAGTTTTTCAAAAGCAAGTAAAAAGATTTTTTCGGTACATAAAGCAGTAGAAGATGTAACAGAGTTTATTTCTTTAGGAAAAGAGGCAAATTATAAGGCTTTGGTAGAAACATTAATTAGCAGACTTAAAAAGAAAGCATTACTTTTTATCATTTCTGATTTTGTGGGAGAAATAGACTTAAAATTATTGGCTAAAAAACATGATGTTTTTGCTGTCATAGTACGAGATAAGTTTGAGGAAAATCCAAGTGAACTTGGTTATCTTAGGCTTATAGATATGGAAACGAAACAGAGTTTTGAAGGTGATATTGATGCAGGTACTTTTAAAAATTATAAAAGAGCACTCCATGAGAATGATGAAAAGCTTTATAAGCAGTTTAAAAAGCAGGGTGTACGTTTTACAAAAATTTATACACATGAAGAACCAACTATAAAACTAATGAAAGCCATGCGTTAAGGAAATAGAGATGAATGAAGAAAATTTAACAGCACAATTACGTGATATCAAACCATTGTTAGAGATACCAGATAGCTCATATTACATCTATTGGGGACTTATTATTTTTGTTTGGTTATTAGTGTTTGGTATTATATTTTTTATACTTAAAAGAGTGTGGGAAAATAGGAAGATAAATCTTGCTAAAGGCTACCTTCAGGCATTAAAAAATATAGACTGGAAAGAGAGTAAAAAATCAGCATATGATGCTACACATTATGCAAGACTATTGGCAACAGATGAGAGAAAAAAAGAGTTATTTTCTCAGCTTGAACCTATGTTAGAAAAATATAAATATAAAAAAGAAGTAGACAAAATAGACGAAGAGACAAAAAAACAATTTAATTTATATGTGCAGGTAGCAGATGAACGGATTTAATTTTGAATATCCATATATGTTGGTATTGATATTGGCATTCATTGTGTGTGCTAAGTTCTGTAAAGAGCGTAGTCGTGCTATTTTTTTCCCTCATGTAAATGTATTGATGAAAAAAAATGTACAAATTTTTTCTTGGATTGATGTACTCAAATGGCTGGGTATACTCTCAGCTGTGATTGCCTTGGCTTCTCCTGTCATAACAAAATCTTTTTCAAATACAAAAAAAGAGGGACGTGATATTGTGCTGATTATGGATTCTAGTGATTCTATGCGTCAACGTGGGTTTGATCCTCAGGATTTATGGCGTAATAAATTTGATGTGGTCAAAGAGGTGGTAGGAGACTTTATACAAAAACGTGAAAATGACCGTATAGGCATGGTAACTTTTGCTGATATTGCTTTTATTGCTTCACCTTTAACATTTGAAAAGAAATTTTTAACAGATATTACACGTATGCAAAAAATGGGAGTAGCGGGGAAACGTACAGCGATAAATGATGCCATAGTTCAGGCGTATAACTTACTTTCAAAAAGTAAGGCAAAGTCTAAAATAGCCATATTGCTTACTGATGGTGTAGATAATATGTCTAAAATTCCTTTTGAAGATGTGAAGAACCTTATAGCCAAACGTGATATAAAGCTTTATACTATAGGGATAGGTGATGCACGTGACTATAATGGTGCTTATCTTAAAGCACTAGCAGATGCTGGGCATGGGGAAGCATATGGTGCACGTGATGCAAGCACCTTAGAAAAGATCTATGAAGAAATAGACAAACTCGAAGCCACAAAGATAGATGATAAAAAAGTAGTACAGCATACGTACTTGTATACATATCCTTTGTTTATAGCTATTTTGTCATTGTTATTGTTTATTTATTTTAGAAATTCAAGGGGGATATAGATGAGTTTTGTAAATCCTCAGTTTTTTTGGGCAATGATAGTGCCTTTTGTACTCTTTGCCTTTTTGATTAGTACCAACAAAGAGAGACTCTCTCGCGTCTTTGATGAAAAAGTACTTAAACGACTTTCTGCTGCAGATGAGAGTATGCCTATGGTTGTACGTAATATACTTATGTTTATAGCACTGTTTTTGATGATAGTGGCTATGGCACGCCCAGTGATAGAAAAAGGGGATAAGAAAGTAGAAGTACAAGGACTTACTTTGCTTACTGCTTTTGATATTTCTGGTTCTATGCGAAGTAAAGATGTGTATCCAAATCGTCTAGAATTTGCAAAAAAGAAAATGGAAGTACTTTTTGATGCTATGCCAGCAGATGAGATAGGTGTAGTGGCATTTGCCTATAGTCCTTTTGTTTTAGCACCTTTCACTACTGACAAAGAGACACTTAAAATGATGGTAGCGGGTGTAGATGATTCTTATATTTCCATGGGGTCAACAGACTTTTTGGCACTAGGTGAACAAGTAGCAGCACTTTTAGAGAAGAAAACACCAAAAATTCTTGTGCTATTTTCTGATGGAGGAGATGAAGAAGCCATCAGTGGTTTTAAAGATATCTTAAAAGAAAATAATATAGACCTCTATGTAGTACTTATAGGTACACAAAAAGGTGCCCCTGTTATAGATGAAAATGGAAACCCTTTAACGACAAAAGAAGGTACCATTGCTATAACACAGCGTCATGATGCCTTAGGTGAAGTGGCAAAAAGAAATGGTGGTGACTATGTTATAGCGAGTACAGGTAAGGAAGACATCACTAAGTTGGTCGCTATTATTAAAAATAAATATAAAAATCAGCAACAAGGTGAAGTAACAGTTAAAGAGCGTGTGGAGTATTTTTACTATCCTTTGGGGCTTGCTTTATTGTTCTTACTTATTGCATTTTCTTCACTACCTAAAAGGAGAGAAGTATGAATAAAATAATTTTCATGTTACTAAGCACACATGCTTTACTTTATGCAGGGTTGACTGATTTTAAAACCATAGAAAAAGCAACTAAAGCGTATGAAGCTAAAGAGTATGGGAAGAGTGCTGTACTTTTAAATACTTTAGAAAGTAAAAGTCCTCAAAAAGAGTATAACATTGGTAATGCATTGTATAAGAATAAAAGGTATGATGAAGCAATAGAGGCATATAAAAAAGCAAAAGGTATTGATGAAGCCAAAAAACTACACAATATTGGCAATAGTTATTTTCAAAAAAAAGAATTAGATAAAGCCATTGAGAATTATGAAAAAGCACTTAAAATAAAAGAAGATGAAGATACAAAACATAATTTAGAACTTGCAAAAAAACAAAAGCAAAAAGAAGAGCAGAAGAAAAAAGACGAACAAAAAAAGAAAGACGATAAGAAAAATAAAGATAAAAAAGACGAAAAAAATAAAGAGAACAAAGACCAAGATAAGAAAAAAGAAAATAAGCAAAAGAAAGATGACAAAAAGAAACAAGAACAAAAAAAGAAAGACGATAAGAAAAATAAAGATAAAAAAGACGAAAAAAACAAAGAGAACAAAGAGCAAGATAAGAAAAAAGATGAGAAGCAAAAAAAAGGTGAAAAAAAGAAAAATGAAAGTAAACAGAAAGATAAAAAACCTAAAGACAAAAAAGGTGATAAATCTTCCGCTTCTTCAAAAGAAAAACAAAAAATGAGCAAAGAAGAGAAGATTCAAGCCCAAGAATTAAAACGTCTTATGAAAAAGATGCAAAAAGGAAAAACACCTACTATGATGTATCAAATGGGTGACGGTAAAAAAGTAAAAAGGAGTGATAATGTTAAACCTTGGTAGAGTATTGTGTATAGTTATATTTTTAAGTTTTGGATTTGTGTATGCTGCGAGTGTAAAAGCAATGGTAGATTCTATAGAAGTTGTTAAAGGAAATCCTGTCACATTACGGATTAAAGCCATTGGTGATAATGCTATTTTTACGGACATTCAAAAGGTAGGAGATACACCAGTCGTTGGAACTTCAACGAGTAAAAGTAGAAACTTAAGTATTATAAATGGAAATATGAGTAGTGAGCAAAGTGTGACAAAAATCATACAATTCATACCTGAAGAAAATATGACTATCCCAGCATATACAATAAATATAGGGGGGAAAGATTATCATACACAAGCTATTGACATAAAGGTTGTCAATTCTCATAATGTTAGTTTACAAGGTGATGAAATTTTTTCTTTACGAATGCAGGCTAGTAAAATAAAAGTAATGATGGGAGAGCCATTTATTATAACTGTATATTTTGCATTAAAAGAGGGTATAAGGTTATCACAAGATGTACAGTATTCAGCTCCAAATATATCTGACTTCATCACAACAAATGTCTCTGAACAAAAAACATATACAAAAGGTAATTACCAAATACAAGAAATAATGTATATAGTCACCCCTCAAAAAGAAGGTAACTTTACTATAGCCCCAGCACAGGCAAAAATAGGGTTACCCGATAGAAGTAGAAGAGACATCTTCGGTCTCAGTTATGCCACAAAATGGATGCAGACTATGTCCAATAGTCTTACAATAGAAGTTATTCCTTTAGATGAAGAGTCAGATTTAATAGGAGATTTTACTATTGATACAAGTATTGACAAAAAAGAAGTCAAAAAAAATAAACCAGTAAATTTTACTTTAAAGATAGAGGGAAAAGGAAGCTTAGAAGGGTTTGAATTTCCTGAGTATCAGATAGATGGGGTAACTGTCTATAGTGATGAAGCTAAAACTGAAACAAAAATTGTAGATGGTCAGATCTATAGTACTTATATTAAAAGTTTTGCATTTATTTCCGATGCAGATTTTATAATACCCACACGAGAGTTAAGTGTTTACAACCCTAAGACTAAAGAAAAAAAGTCAGTAGAAGTGAAAGGGTATGATATCAAAGTAGAGGGAAGCCAACAAGTGCCTATGGCTATGCAAGCTAATGCATTGACTACTTCAAAATTAGAATCAACAAAAGAACCTGAAATAATAACTAAAGAAGTAGAGGTAAATACTACTGCATGGTGGATGTTAGCACTGGCATTTATATTGGGTATTTTAACTATGTATTTTGTCCAGTTTTTACCAAAACTGTTTAAAGGTAAAGCAAAATATTATAAAGACAGTGATGCCTTAAAAATACTTTATGGGCATATAGGGGAGAGTAAGGAAGTAGAAGAGATGGTACGTAAACTTTATGCGAAGAAAAATGGTGATAAATCTATAGTTATAGATAAAAAAGAACTCAAAGAGATGTTGGAGAGGTTTAGATAAAACAGCTACAATATCTCTATGATTTATTATATATATGCAGATGAAAAAAAAGAGTTTATACAAGAGTGCAAGACGCATTTAGACAATGAAAAGGTAGCATACCTTCCTTTTTCTAAAATAAGTGAATTAGATATCACTAAGGCATCACAATTTTTAGTCACTGGGTGCCTAGATGAGATTAAACTTCTGATGGGTATTGCCTATCAGAGTGATATACCTCTGGGTATCATCGCAAGTAAAGATCAAAAAGAGTTAATAAAGACATTTTCACTGACATATAAAGTAGAAGACGCTGTAAAACAAGCACTCACCATAAGTGAAAAAAAAGTAGATGTACTTTACTGTAATGGAGAGATTGTTTTACAAGAAGTGGTAGTGGGGAATGCTCCTCCTTTAGATAGTTTTGACTCTACACTTCAGGGGAAAAGCTATTTTGATAGAGTAAAACTATTTTGGCGTACTTTAAAACGGGTAAAGTCTCTTAAACATAGGCATATTACACTCACCGATGCCAAAGAGAACACATTTAATCTATCTGCCGTAGGATTGGTAGGCTTAGAATATAATAACAATACTTTTGCATCCAAACTTATACGTTCTCAGCTTTCAGTCAATGATGGAAAACTTTCTATAGTCATACTTGCACCTACTTCTGTTATCCAATATATGGGGTATTTATTTAAGTCTTTGGTGTCATACCATACACCTAAAAATCTACCAAAATCTGTAGGGTACATATCTAGCTCTAAAGTGACTATTGAAAGTAAAATAGAGATGGAAGTGCTTATTGATTCTACTAAAAAGCAGATAACCCCAATTGAATTAGAAGTGAAAGAGAAAGCTTTAGCATTAAGTGTAGGTGAAGCATTTTGGGAGAATCAAAATGTACAAAGTCATGGTAAAGATAGTATTAAAATAGATCACCTCCCTTCAGATGAAGAGAGTGCAAACTATTTGAGTGAAGTGATACCTTTTTTTACACATGCAAGTAAAGAACAGTATGCCACATTATTTACCAATTTAAGAGAAGAGAGTAGGGTAAGTCAAACCTTTATGGTATTACTTGTACTCGCAACGATGATAGCCACTTTTGGACTCTTTATTAACTCTGCTTCTGTGATTATTGGTGCGATGCTTTTAGCACCCCTTATGCAGCCAATTGTGAGCCTTTCAATGGGAGTATTGAGACAAGATGAAGCATTAGAGATGAATGGTGCAAAGACTATTGCAATAGGTGTACTTTCTGTACTTTTGATGGCCGCAGTTATAGCAATGGTGATACCAATAGAACGTCTTACGAGTGAAATGGCAGGCAGGTTAAGTCCTACGATACTAGATTTATTTGTAGCCATTGTTTCTGGGGCAGCTGCTGCTTATGCTAAAAGCAATGAAAAAATATTAGGATCTCTTGCTGGGGTGGCGATTGCAGTGGCATTGGTGCCACCTATTGCTGTGGCTGGTATTGGCATGGGTTGGGGAGATTGGTCTATGTTTCTAACTTCATTTTTACTTTTTATTACGAACCTTGTCGGTATTGTATTTGCTGGGGCATTTACTTTTGCAATGCTTGGATATTCACCTTTGCATTTAGCCAAAAAAGGGATAACTATATGGCTAGTCATAGTGGCACTAGTCGCGATACCACTTTATGCTTCTTTTACAAAGATGGCAGAAGATATACATATACAAAAGAAACTTTCAAATATAGCATTTAATGTAGGAGAACATGATGTAAAACTCACACATATCGAGTTAATTCATCGTGCAAAAATAGATGAAATACATTGTGAAGTTATTAGTACAGGTATTTTGAGTAAAGAAGAGAAAGTGGAGTTAAAAGAAGTTATTTTAAAAACAATAGCCAAAAAAGCTACGGTTATTGTAACATTTAGATATCGATTATAAGTAAATTTTTAATCTAAAATATCATGGAGAGTATTTGCATCTTTCATCCATTGGTTAAGGGTATGCCACTCTTCATTCTCCACCATTTTACGGCATTTCTTGAGTTCACTTTCAAATGAATAGATGGCTTCTAGTAAATTTGTTTTGTTTTGTCTAAAAATATCTTCCCACATATCTGGGCTTGATTTAGCGATACGGCTCATGTCTTTAAATCCACCAGCAGCAAGTGCAACAATACTTGTTGATGCTTCTTGTTGTATGACTGAATTTGCAAGTGCATATGAGACTGCATGGGGCATATGCGAGATAAATGCTGCATGTCTATCATGCTCTGTTGCATCCATATAAATCAAGTTCATACCAATAGTCGTAAAAAGTTCCTTTGCAACATTTTGTTGATACTCACCACTTTTTTGTATATCACAAAGCACAACAATTTTATTTTGATAGAGTGTAAGAATAGCTGCACTTGGACCAAACTTTTCTGTACCTGTCATAGGGTGTGCGGTGACAAAATTTTGACGTATCTCTTTAGGAATATTAAGTGAAATTTTTTCTTTAGTACTTCCTAAATCTATAACAGTACAATTGGACTTAAGGGGATGTAGGTTTTGTGTAATAGCTATAATGCCATCAACAGGAATAGTAAGGATGATAATATCACAAGATTTAATTTCATCAAGGTTATATACGATTTCATCGACGAGACCTAAAGAGAGGGCTTCTTTACAATGTCTTTCATTATGGTCTAGCCCTAAAAAATAGAAATCTTTAGAAGTTTTTTTAAGTGCAAGGCTAAGGGATCCTCCCATGAGCCCCAGACCGATAATACCTATGCGTTGTCTCTGCATTATTTACTCCTGAAAAACCGATAATATTGAAGAATTATAGCATGATTTTTTATGAACTTCTTATATTAAAAAAGATAAACTATTGACTAGTAAAAATAAATAAGGCTTCTTAATAATGACAAAAAAACTACTATTGACATGGATCTTACTTGGATCATTGCTTTTAGCACAAAAAATAACACACATTAAATTTGAAGGTCTTGCACAATTATCCTCTTCAGCAGCACTTGAAATAGCAGATATTCATGTGGGTGATACTATGGATGCTGATAAGATTAATCAATCTATTAAAAACTTTTTTGAGCAGGGTTATTTTAAAGATGTATGGGTAGATAAACGTGGTGGTACACTTATTTATCATTTCAAAGAAAAAGTGGCTATTTCGAACATACAAATCAAAGGGTATGGTACAGGAAATGATGGAGAGAAACTTTTAGGTAGTACGGGGCTTAAAAAAGGTGACCTCTATGATACACGACGTGTAAAACGTGCAAAAGAAAGACTTATTGCAGGTCTTGAAACACAAGGGTATTATGACACAGTTGTAGAAGTAACGACACAAGAAGTAGGAAAAAATAGCGTATCTGTTATATTTGATGTAAATAAAGGTGAAAAAATAAAAATCACAAAAATGAATTTTATCGGTGCATCAAAATTATCACAAAGCGATCTTGAATTTGACCTTGCCAACCAAGAGGAAGATTTTTTAGGATGGATGCCATTTTTACATTCTGGAGAAGCAAAAATAGATCAGTTAGGTTATGATGCACATAGGGTAAAAAATGTGTATATGAAGCATGGTTACCTAGATGCAGAAGTAAGTAAACCATTGATGCGTGTGGATTTTGGCTCATATAAGGCAGAAGTAGATTATAAAATAAAAGAAGGTGTACGATACCGTGTAGGGACCATTACGATTACACAAAAAATAGCAGGACTAAAAGTTAAAGATTTAAAGAATATGCTCACACTTAAAGAAGGAAAATATTTCAATATTAAGCGTATGCGTAAAGATATTAAAAACTTAGAAGAAGAGGTAGGTAATCATGGTTTTGCTTATGTAAAAGTAAATCCACAAATGCACAAAGATGCAAAAACTAAAACTATTAATCTTAATTATATAGTTCAAGAAGGTGCCCCTGTTACTATTAATGATGTCCTTATATCTGGTAACCATACAACCAAAGATAGAGTTATACGTAGATATATTTATCTTGCACCTGGAGATAAATTCAATGCAAGAGATCTTAAAGATTCAAAAAATGCATTAGGCAGAACAGGTTTTTTTGAAAAAGTAGATGTTCAAAGTCAAAGAATTTCTGAAAATAAAATTAATCTTTTAGTCTCTGTGAAAGAAGCACCAACGGGAACTATATCAGCAGGTGGAGGATATGGTTCATTTGAGGGTTTAATGTTTAATGCTAGTTATTCTGAAAAAAATACTTTTGGAAGTGGGATTAGTACAGATTTAGGATTTGATATTTCTAGTATATCAACAAATTACAATATCTCTTTTACAAATCCTAGAGTATGGGATAGTTTATATAGTTTGAGTTTAAGTTTTTATAAAAGAAAATACGAATATTATAATTTTACACAGGATCAATTAGGAGGTTCCCTAATACTTGGTAGAGAGTTTTTACGATATTTTCGTGGGTCTGTAGGTGTAGGTTATGTTGATAATAAATCTGAAGAAAATAATAATCAAATTATAGGTCAAGATGGAAATCAGACCTTTATTGACCGTTTTGGTTTTTATAATGATAAGTATAAAAAAACTTCAATCTTTTTCAATCTTTCTTTTGATAATACAGATGATTTTTATATCCCTAGGGAAGGTATGATAGCTGCGGTAAACTTTGAATATGCAAGTTTATCTGGTAATGATTTTAATACAACAATAGGAAGTGGTGAGGAGAAAGGCTATGGTACTTTCATGAAGACATCCGCAAAACTAGGTCTGTATTACGGGATGGAAGATTTGATAGATTATGATCTTATCTTACGTTTTAAAGCAAGAGCTACAATAATGAATAGTGGTGATAATGAAAAGCTTCCTATTGCAGAAAAACTTTACTTGGGCGGTATTGGGTCGTTGCGAGGATATCAACCATTTTCATTAACTCCATTAAGAGACCCAAATGATTTAAACAGTCGTACAGGAGGAAAAAAACGTGCATCAGTAACTGTTGAAGCGAGTATTCCTCTGTCAGAAGCTGCAAAAATGAGACTGGCTTTTTTCTATGATTATGGAATGATAGGAGAAGATAGTTTTAATGAAATTAAACGTTCTTCTGTAGGTGTTGTAGTTGAATGGCAATCTGCATTTGGACCAATTAATTTGGTATTTTCAAAAGCACTTGATAACCAAGAGGGAGATAGGACTGCTCCTTTCGAATTTTCAATGGGAACAAGATTTTAAATACCTAATTTTTTACATTTGGGTAAATGAGATTCATCATGGATAATGATAGCAAAAGGGATGGGCTTTTCTAAAGCTTTTATTTTTTCTTTTGCTAAATATAGAGGTTTATTTGCGGTAATGGTCAATATTTGATTTTTAAATGAAAAGTCAAATTTTGCAGAGTTTGAAGCTTCATGTAGTAAAACTGTTAAAGTATAAATAAAACTTAACCAACGTAAAGTTTGTTTATTGGGTAATAAGCTTTTATATTGCGTATAGAGGTCTTTGTTGAGTAACTCTTTTCCATGCATCCGTAAGAGTAGAGAAATAAGTAAACTTTGTTTATGTGTAAATCCATAATTCAATTCTTGCATAGCAATATAGAATGCATGTTGGTGAGACTTATAAACAGTAAGTGTTTTCCCAATGCTAGAGAGCTTTAAAGCCCAAAGAAGTTCTTTCCCAAATACTTTGTCATCTTGTATCTCTACTTGTAATATATCATAGAGCATGAGACCTAACTTAAGTTTCACTTTCCGTTTTTTCTCAATTGTTACCTGGGGTTTAAACCTATCTAAAATAGAACGTACACTGGGGTTTGCTATTAAGGGGAATTTATAATTATTTTTATGTAGTAATTGTTCTAAAAATACGCCTTCACGTACACCTACTTCGGAAGACATAAGTTCTTTAGCTTCAATATGAGAAAGGATTTCTGTGAATATGAGTGTACCTTCTCTAATGGTATCAAAACGGTTCTTTTTGAGAGAAAATTTTTTCAAGTTCTTTGCACTACTTTGTGGAATATTTTCAAGATATTGGAGATGTTCATCAATGGTATAGATAAATGCATGTAATTTATCTAGAGGGTATTGAGAACGTTTCATAATAGCTTTAGAAAGTGTTCTAGCCGTTCCTCCTATACCTACAGTTAAAGAAGCTTTAAAGTGCTCTGGTAGATGTTTTAGTTCCTTTTGTATATATTTTTTTGCTTTTTCCTTAATGAGCGAATTCTTTTCTTCTTTATCAAAAAAAAGTTCTTTAAGTCTGACTGTACCCAGATTGAGTGAATAAGTATCGACAATAGTCCCTTTATGAATTAATGCTAAATCTGATGAACCTCCCCCAATATCAATGGTGACAACATCTTCATGTATAGGAAGTAAGTTTGATGCAGCCAATGCACCATAATAGGCTTCTTGTTTACCGTCTATGACTTTAATAGATAAGTTTAAATCTTTTTTAATCCATGAGGTAAATATTTCAGCATTTGGGGCATCTCTTAGTGCAGAGGTAGCAACACAAATAGTTTTTTTGGCTTGATATTTGTCTATAGTATATAAGAATGATTTAAGTGTAAGGTAAGCACGACGTATAGCAGTAGGTTGAAGATAGCCTTGTTTTTCATAAGCACCTTCACCTATACGTACCTTAGATTTTTGTTCACATATAAGATAAAAGCCATAACGACTTGTTTGTTCATATATCACAAGTCTAGCTGAGTTGGAACCGATATCTATGATAGCAGTTCTTTTAGCCATCTTATTCTTCTAGCTCTGCTTGATTTTTATTGTATTTAAACATAAGCTCTTCAACATTTTCAACATGGTCAGGATCAGATATAATACAGTCAACAGGACAAACTGCAATACATTGTGGTTCATCAAAGTGTCCAACACATTCTGTACAGTAGTCTGGGTCTATGATATATATTGGATCATTTTCTTCGATTGCTTCGTTGGGACACTCTTCTCTACATGCGTCACACGCGATACACTCGTCAGTTATTACTAATGCCATAAAATTTACCCTTGTTTTGTTTGCTTATATTGTCTAATATATTTATACGAGTTATAGCCCAAGAAAGCTTATGCCTAAATTAAAAATGACACAAATAGTGTATTTTATACTATTTGCGAAGGAGGTGGGAGAAAAGGGACAACTGTGATGAGATTATCACGTTATTTTTTTTGGAAAACAGAATCTATACCCTCGTCTTCTGACTGTTTCTATAGTAGAAATATCTAGAGGTTTATCCATTTTTTGACGTATTTGATTGATAGCTACTTCAATGACATTAGGAGTTACGAGTTCAGGTTCTTCCCAAATAGCATCTAGAAGTTGTTCTTTAGAGACGATTTGATCTTTATGCATGGCTAAGTGAGTGAGTACTTCAAAGGGCTTACCTTTGAGCTCTATCTCTTCACCTTGATAGATAATTTTTTCTTCTTCTGGATTAATAATGAGATCTTCTATCTCGATGATATTAGAAGCACCAAAACGGAGTTTTGCTTCGATACGTACAAGTAAAATATCATAATCAAGCGGTTTACGTATAAAATCATCTGCACCACTCTTAAGTGCTTCTATTTCACTCTCTTTATCTGTACGATTAGAGAGTACTATAACAGCAGCACCATTTACTTCTTTTTTAATATCTGTTACTAAAGAGATATTGATTTCACCAGCATGTTCCCAAGAGAATAATACAAGATCATAATTTCGGATATCAAGATAATATTTTGCATCACCAAGATTCTCTGCCAAATCACATAGGTACTCTGAAGATTGGTACTCTGGATTTTGTAGTTTATCAACAATCACTTTTCCTAGTTCTATATCATTTTCAATGACTAATACTCTCATAGTACAACCTTAAATATATTTCAATAAAAATACTTGATAGTTTGAAGTTAGCAAGTACAAATAATAGTAACTTTAAAAAAAACTTAAAGTTAAAAATTTCTTAATTATAGCATAAAAATAATGGTTTCTGAAAGTTTTTTTAAAGTAGGGGATTATTTGGTATTTTTGAATATCCAACTATCACTCATAGCCACTTGACATTGTTTTAATATATCTGGTTTAGTGATTTTTAGTTTCAATGTTTTAAGCTGTGGGTAGGTAATACAAAGTAGTGTTTTTAGTCCAAGTATAGCCTCTTCTAATAACTTATAACGTTTTGATTTGAGTTCATTTTCTATGAGTAAAACAATATCTGCATAATCTATAAATTGTCCATCTTCATAATTATAAGAGGCTTCTAGGTCTACAATAACCTGTTGTTGTTTTTCTCTTTCAAAATCAAGAAGACCAATAATAACATGTAAGATTAGTCTATCTATATGTATAGTCATTTTATACTTTGCTTTCTTCTTTGTTAAAGAGTCTTATGATATTTGGTATATGTTTGTAAGTAATAATTAAGGCAATAATCCAAATAGGTGCATGTGAACCAATACTAGGTACCTCAGGGTACATTATATATGAAGCGATGAGGAAAGCAGATAGACCTATAAGAGAAGAGAGAGAAGAGATTTTTAGTCCTTTTGCCGCTCCTAGCCAGATGACTATAGCAATAAGTGCAGGGATAGGCATCATGACAAGAAGTACACCAAATCCAGTAGCCACACCTTTGCCACCTTCAAAAAATAAAAATGCAGAAAAGCAATGACCAAGCACTGCAAAAACAGCAATAGTCCAAAGCACAGTCTCTGGTGCCCCTAACATTTTGGCTATAAGGATAACCACTACACCTTTTACTGCATCAAGTAAGAAGGTAATAATACCTAGTTTTTTAGCAAGTTTAGGGTCTTTTTCTTTGACTACTCTGATGACATTGGTAGCTCCAATATTTCCAGAGCCTTCATTTTTTATGTCTACACCTGCAAACTGCTTAGCAAGTAAATAGCCAAATGGGATACCCGAGATGAGATAGACTGCAAGATAAAGTAAGATGTTTTGGTTTGTAAATAAATCCATATAATAATTCCACAATTTTAGATTATAGTGTACTTGAAAGTACATTTAATAGAGCTATTTTATCCGAATTTTGCTAAAATAGCTACAATTAGCAGAAGGATATAAATGAATATCGATTATAAAAAAGAGATAAATAGACTTAAAAAAGATTTAGATGTCACTGTAGTCGCTCACTATTATCAACGGGACGAAGTTTTTGAAATGGCAGACATTGTAGGTGACAGTTTAGAACTGGCTCGTAGATGTCAGAGTGATGGTAAAGAGTGGGTTGTCTTTTGTGGCGTTGGGTTCATGGGGCAGTCTGTTAAAATACTAGACCCAGACAAACGTGTACTTATGCCTAAAATAGCCTGTTGTGCTATGGCACGAATGATGGATGGCTTGTATTTTGAAGAGTCTGTGCAGTATATGGAAGAGCGTGGTATAGCTAGAGAAGATATCTTACCCATAACCTATATCAACTCTGATGCTTCGGTTAAAGCAAAAGTTGGAGAGATGGGTGGGTTCGTCTGTACTTCTTCTAATGCTTTCAAAATTATAGAAAAAGGGCTAGAAACTGGTAAAAAGATACTCTTTGTGCCAGACAGATGTCTAGGGCAAAACTTTGCCATAAAAATGGGTTTAAAGTCTTGTGTCATTGGTGTAGAAGTAGATGGAAAAGAATGTGATCCTAAAGTTGCAGATATTATTTGTTTTAATGGCTTTTGTTCGGTGCACCAGCTCTTTACTGTAGATGATATAGAGTTTTATCGTAAAAAATTTCCAAATATCAAGATAGCAGTACACCCAGAATGTGACCCCTCTGTAGTAGCTGCTGCAGATTTTTCTGGATCTACCTCACAGCTTATTAAATATGTAAATGACTTGGATCCAGAGCAAAAAGTAGCCATAGGAACAGAGTATAACCTAGTAAATCGTATGAGAAAAGGTAACACCTATGTACTTTCCTCTACCAAACCAGAGTGTCCTACGATGAATGAGACAACTTTAGAAGACTTGTATAATACACTAAAGTCCATAGAAGATGAAAAACCTATCAATGAGATTGTTGTTGACCCTGAGATCAGAAAATATGCCAATATGGCATTAGAGCGTATGTTGGCGTTGAAATAATGTTAAAAGAACAATTTTTAAAAGCCTTAGTGGCAGAAGATGTTGGACGAGGGGATTTATTTGCTCGGATTAGTACCTCTAAACCCATAAGAGCATATATTCTTGCTAAGAGTGATGGAGTGTTTTCGGGGCAGGAGTATGTGCAGACATTTGCAAAGATGTATGACTTAGAGGTAGAGTGGAAAGTCAATGATGGAGAGTTTTTTGCTAAGGGTGAAAAACTTCTTTTTATTGCTGGGGATTCTAAGACCATACTCTCTTTAGAACGTTCTATATTAGACATGGTTCTCCATGCTTCTTCCATAGCAACACTTACAGCACAGTATGTAACTGCTATAGCAGATACAGGAGTGAAGCTACTTGACACTAGAAAAACAAGACCATTACTACGTGCTTTTGAAAAATATGCAGTGCGTTGTGGCGGAGGTATTAACCATCGTATGGGGCTTGATGACTGTTTGATGCTCAAGGACACACATTTGCAGACTATTGATGAGTTAGATGCATTTATGACAGAAGTACGCCAAAAAATTCCTTTTACATCAAAAGTAGAAATAGAATGTGAAAGCTTAGAAATGGTAAAAAAAGCAATGAAAGCAGGAGCCGACATTGTGATGTGTGACAATATGACGCTTGAAGAAACCAAAAAAGTTGTTATGTACAGAAATAAAAATTACCCACATATTTTACTTGAAGCTAGTGGTAATGTGACTTTAGATACTATAGTACAAATAGCTCAAACAGGTGTAGATGCTATCAGTTCAGGATCTATAATACATCAGGCAAATTGGATTGACCTTTCGATGAAAGTGGAAAGTAAAAATAATATTAGTGAAAGGTGAAGATGATAAATGAAGAACTTCCTTATGAAGCAGTAATGAAAAAAATAGATGAGTATAAAGCCATTACTATTCTTTCTCACCTTAATCCTGATGCAGATGCATTGGGTACAGCTTTAGGAATATTTGCATTGTTCGAAAAAAATAAAGATAAAAAAGTTGAAATAGTGAATGCCTCAACGGCATTACCTATACATCTTGATTTTCTCCCAAATTTTAAAAAAATAAAACATAAGATGGACTATAGTGATAGTTTGGTTATCTCATGTGATTGTGGCTCTATAGATAGATTAGGATTTCATCTTGAATCTAGAGAAATAATCAATATAGATCACCATCAAAGTAATACAAATTATGGAACGATTAATGCTATTTTACCTCAGTATGCTTCTTCTTCACAAGTGGCATTTGAGTTGTTTCAAGAATTATACACCATTAATGCTGCAACGGCTACATGTTTTTATACGGCATTGTTATCTGATACAAGATACTTTACAACATCTTCGGTAAATGCAAAGGTCTTTTCTGTAGCTCAAAAGTTAGTTAGTCTGGGAGCAAAGCCCGATATCATCTCTTGTAACCTTACGCAAAGAAGACCTTTAAGTTCATTTCGTATTTTAGAAAAAGCGTTGGCTTCATTGACACTTACACAGGAGGCACAGGTAGCAACCTTAATGGTGTCAAAAGAAGAAATAGCTGCTACGGGGGCTACGGTACCTGATATGGAGGGTATAGTAGATTATGCGAAGTCTCTTAGCACCGTAAACATTGCACTTTTTGCTATGGAAGTAAAAGAGGGTATTCGTATTTCTTTAAGAGGTAAAAATCTAGATATTTCAAAAGTAGCTATGGCTTTTGGTGGTGGGGGGCATAAGGTAGCAGCAGGGTTTACTTTTGAGAATGAAGTAGGTAAAAATGCTTTACAAGAATGTGTCAATAAAGTATTAGAAAAGATAAGAGAACTAGGATTATTAGATGAGAAATAGACGAAAGAAAAAAAGCGGAAGTAAAATAATTGGGTTATTGGTTTTGGTTGGACTTATTGCAGGTGCAGTATATATTTATACAGTTCCAGAATTTGAGAGAGAAGTTCCTGTAATTCAAAATGAGAGAAATATATTTTGGAATAGAAAAGATCCTTTGCCAATAAAAATAAGTGACAATAGAGCTTTAAACCATTATGAATTTGTTTTAAGTGATGGTACAAAGAGTGTAACGGTTGGAGAGGGAAACCTTGATGTGCAGACACAAGAACAAACATATTTACTAAAGTACCCTAAGAGTGATGTACTTAACACTAAAGCCACACAGTTACAACTACAAGTTTCAGTAACAGATAAGAGTCTATGGAATTTTTTTCAGGGTAATAAAACGGTCAAAACAATACAAGTAACAGTAGACCATAAACGCCCTAATGTTAGTGTTTTAGCAAATTCTTATAGTATTACACAAGGTGGAGCGGCATTGGTTGTTTTTCAGGCGAATGATGCAAATTTAGATCAACTTTATATAGAAGCAACAGGGAAGAAGTTTCAAGCTCAGCCTTACAAAAAAGAAGGTTATTATGCTGCACTCATTGCCTGGCCATTTACTGAAACAAGTTTTTCTGCAAAAATTATTGCAATAGATAAGGCAAAAAATAAGCGTGTTTCAGATATACCTTTTTATGTAAAAAATAAAAAATATAAAGTATCATGGATTAAGGCAAAAGACAAATTTATAGATGGCAAAATTAGTGATTTAGCATCCAGTGATCCTGAGTTTTCTTCTATTGATGACAAGTTAGAAAAATTAAGAGCTATTAATGAAAGTATGCGTTTAAAAAACGAAGAAAATATATATAATTTAAGTAAAAGTATTTCGACAGAACTACTGACTGGATGGAAAGTAAAGAAATTTTATCCACTAAGAAATGGGGCAAAAGTCGCTAGTTTTGGAGATAAGAGACATTACTATTATAAGACAAAAAAGAATGAAGTATCACAGTCATACCATGTAGGCTATGATCTAGCCAGTACCAAAATGGCAGCGGTAAAAACATCTAACTCAGGTACAGTAGTGTATGCAAATGAAAATGGTATTTATGGGAACATGCCAATGATTGATCATGGTTTAGGGCTTTATTCACTTTATGGTCATTGTTCGCAATTACTAGTCAAAGAGGGGGATGAAGTGAAAGCAGGACAAGTAATAGCCAAAACGGGCGTATCAGGTTTAGCATTGGGTGATCATTTACATTTTGGAGTACTTGTGCAAGGTATTGCAGTAAGACCAGTTGAGTGGTTTGATGCTGGATGGATAAAAACAAATATAGATGATATCTTTAAGGTTGCAGATAAAATAATTTCTGCAAAATAATCTTTTTTTAATGTTCACAAATAATACACAGAGTTATGCTATATTGCAATAATTAAAAAATTTAGTTATAATATTTAAAAATATTATATTCTAGTGAAGAAAGTACATTGAGAAAGGAGGCAGACATTGCAGCAAAGAACCATTCAAAAACCTGTTGAAGTTGTGGGTATAGGTCTACATAAAGGCGAGCCCATTAAACTTCGTCTTGAACCTCTTGATATAGATGCGGGTATAGTGTTTTATCGTAAGGATATAGCACTAAATATCCCACTTTCTCCCTCTTCCGTGGTAGATACACGTATGGCTACAGTCATAGGAGACAACGAAAAGGGTAGTATTTCCACTATAGAGCATTTTCTCTCTGCTGTATATGCTTATGGTATAGACAATATGCGTGTCATTGTAGATGGTAATGAAATGCCAATCATGGATGGTTCTGCTATTTCATTTTGTCTTTTGTTAGATGAAGCAGGTATTGTAGAATTAGATGCACCTAAAAAGATTTTACGTGTAAAAAAAGAAGTAGCAGTATATGATGGTGAAAAGTATGTAAAATTATTGCCTTCAGACAAAGCAAGTTTTGATTTTAAAATTAAATTTGATCATCCTGTAATTGGTGAACAGCGTGAAAAATTTGAATTTTCTACACATAACTTTATTGAAGAAATTGCAAGAGCAAGAACTTTTGGTTTTGCAAAAGATATCCAATATTTACAGAGTCAAAACTTAGCTTTAGGGGCTTCTTTACAGAATGCGATAGGTTTAGATAATCATAAAGTTTTAAATCCCGAAGGCCTACGTTTTGAAAATGAATTTGCAAGACATAAAATACTCGATGCCATGGGAGATATGATCGTAAGTGGATACAATATTTTAGCTAAGTATGAATCTTTTGCAGGGAGTCATCATTTAAATTATGAGTTAACAAGAAAATTACTCTCAGATAGTAAGAATTATGAACTTGTAGCTGTAGAGACCTTACAAAGTAGAGAATTTGCAAAATCTTTCGCATAAATATACACTTCTAATTATTTCAATAGCATCACCCTTACTTATTGGTCTTTATAAAGATAACGAACTTATAGATAGCAAGTTTAGTGAAAAAAAAACCTCTGAGATTCTTTTGCCTATACTAATGGAATATATTAATGTTTATGACATATCACGTATCATTTACACTAGAGGACCAGGTTCCTACATGGCAATAAAATTAACATATATTATGCTTAAAACACTTGAAATTGTACGTGCAATACCATGCTTTGGTTGTAGTGGCTTTATGCTGAATGGAGCAGAACCAATTAAAGCAATAGGCAATCTTTATTTTATCAAGGAAAAAGAGACTATAATGACAAAAAAATTTGAACACACAGTAAATGCAAATTTTGTATTACCTCAAAGTATTCATGATCTTAAAATCGATGAAGAATCAACACCTGAGTATATACTGCCTGCTGTTTAAGGGAAGAAGTCATTTAATGTTTGTAAGCGTACCTGCCACATCTGCAAACCTAGGTCCAGGTTTTGATACCTTAGGGCTTGCAGTAGATTTAAGAAATGAAGTGATTATTACTCCTTCAAAGTTTTTAAGTTTGTCAACACAAGGAGAAGGAAGCGAAAATCCAAAAATTAAAAAGAATTCTCTTTTTTTAAGTATTTATAATGAAAATTATAAACGACTGACAAATAGAGATGATAATTTTAGATTTGAATTTCATAACCGTATACCTATTTCTAGAGGTTTAGGGTCTTCATCTGCCGTGATAGTTGCAGCACTAAGTGCTGCATACACAATGGCAGATAAAAAATATAATAAAAGAGAAATTTTAAATCAAGCTTTACGTTATGAACATCATCCTGATAATATTACATCTGCAGTAATGGGTGGTTTTAATGTATCTTGTGTAGAAGGAGACAGGGTTTATAGTAAAAAAAGACGTCTCCCTGACTACTTAAGAGCAGTGGTTGTTGTACCTAATCGTACTATTTCTACAGCAAGGTCACGGACTATTTTACCAAAAATGTATAGAAAAGAAGAGACAATATATTCTCTTTCTAGGTCTTCATATATGACGGCATTATTTATGTCTGAGTCTTGGGATTTATTACGTATTGCGTCTAAAGACAAGTTACATCAAGCAAGACGTATGAAGATGATTCCAGAACTTTTTGATGTGCAAAAATTAGCACTTAAACATGGTGCATTGATGTCTACACTCTCGGGGTCAGGTTCTACATTTTTCAATCTTTGTTATGATAAAGATGCAGATAAAATTGCAAAAATCTTACAGTCACGGTTCCCACAATTTCGTGTATTTACACTGGCTTTAGATAATAATGGTGTTCTCACCAAAAACTAAGCGATAAGCTTAATCTCTTTTTAGGTATAATACGCATGAAAAAATCACAGCCCATACGCATGTGCGTCACTTGTAGAAGTCGATATCCTCAAAATACTTTGATACGATTACAACTTTTAGGTCATAGTGTTCTATCATTCAATGGAATAGGTCGCAGTTTTTATGTCTGTAGTACTTGTGTGAAAAATGAAAAAAAAGTTAAAGGCTTAGCAAAACGTTTTAAACAAGAGTTTGAAACATTTTCTAAGTTATTGACAGAGTTGTCTCCACCAGCCAACTCATGCGATACGTCGCATCAAAATTAAGGAGTTAATGAACAATGGATAAAGTTAAAATCCAAGAAATAGCAGATGAAGCAGGATTGTCTAATGGCGATTTGATTGAAAAAGCAAAAGAATTAGGCTTTGATGTCAAAGCAGCCAACAGTACAATAAGTTTGGATGCTGCTGGTATCCTTGTTGATTATGCAATAAGTGGTAGATTACCTAAAGCATTTAAGAAGCCAGTTACAAAGTCTAAGATTACTGTGGTCAAGAAAAAAGAAGAATCAGTAGAAGAAACAGTAGATAACAGAGCAGCAGAAGAAACAGTAGAGACTTCTGTAGATACTGAAAAAGTTGAAGAGCCAGTAGAAGAAGTTACAGAAGAAATAGTAGAAACTGTTACTAAAGAAGAGGTAACAGAAGAAGTTGCTAAGGTACCTGAACCTAAAGAGATTAAAAAGCGTAAAGGTATTTCTATTGCCAGTAAAAAAACAGAAGAGGTTCCTCTTGCTAAGAAAGAAGCTTCTTCTGATACTCCTAAGAAAAGAGTACTTTCTCGTGGTGGTATTAAAATAGTTAGAAAAGCAAAACCTGTCCCAGTTAGAGCAGGAACAAAAATTTCTTTTGGATCTACAAACTATGAGCCTTATGTAGGTAAAAAGAAAACAAAGAAGATAGCAGAAGCGAGAGATACAGGGAAAAAGATAGATATCTTTAATCATGACTCTATGTCTGGAGATATAGATTCTGGTTTTGGTGGCGAAGAGGTAGTTCTTTTAGACTTCTCAGATAAAAATATTTATGAACAAATGATGCGTCAAGAGCAAAAACGTAAAGAAGAGATGAAAAAACGTGAAGCTCAAAATGGTGGTCCGATTAGAGGTAGATCACCGTTCCGTCCTCAACAAAGACGTGGGCTTAAACGTGGTGGGAAACGTAAAAAATATGTGAGAGAAGAAAATACAGAAGCCGTAACGACTATTGAGATACCGGAAAATGTAAGAGTTTACGAGTTTGCTGAGCAGGTAAACCGTAAAGTAGGAGAAGTTGTAGGTGTACTTTTTGCACTTGGTATGATGGTAACAAAAAATGACTTCTTATCTAAAGATGAGATAGAAATTCTTGCAGATGAGTTTGAAGTGGAAGTCACAACAGTAAATCCTTTGGATGAACTTGACTATAGTGATGCCTATGATGCAATTGAAGATGAAAATGCCACGGAGAGAGCACCAGTGATTACTATCATGGGGCATGTGGATCATGGTAAGACATCATTACTTGATAAAATACGTGAAGCAAAAGTAGCAGATAAAGAAGCTGGAGGTATCACGCAGCACGTGGGTGCTTACCAAGTAGAAAAAAATGGTAAGAAAATTACTTTCGTAGATACACCAGGGCACGAAGCATTTACTGCCATGAGAGCACGTGGTGCACAAGCTACAGATATTGTGATTATCGTAGTCGCTGCGGATGATGGTGTAATGCCTCAAACTAAAGAAGCCATAGCCCATACTAAAGCAGCTGGCGTTCCGATGATTATTGCCATGAACAAAATGGATAAAGAAGCTGCAAATCCTGATAACCTCAAAGCGCAACTTTCAGAGATAGAAGTGGTATCAACTGATTGGGGTGGAGCGTATGAGTTTATACCAGTTTCAGCTCATTCGGGTGAAGGTATAGACGATTTACTTGAAACTATTCTACTTCAAGCAGAACTTATGGAGCTTAAAGCAGATGCAACTAGAGATGCAAAAGCAGTCGTTGTTGAAGCCTCTGTAGAAAAAGGTTTTGGTCCAGTTGCGAATGTGATTATCCAAAATGGTACGCTTAGAGTAGGTGACAATGTCATCGTTGGTAAGACATATGGACGTATTAAAGCTATAAGACTTGATGATGGTACCAATGTAAAAGAGATAGGACCGTCAACACCTGCTGCCATTGTAGGACTTAATGAAGTACCTGGTGCAGGAGAAGAACTTATCGTAATGGATACAGACAAAGAAGTACGTGAACTCGCAGAAAAAAGAGCAGAGTTCATGAGAGCTAAAGATCTTTCTAAAAGTACAAAAGCAACACTTGATGACCTTTCAGCACTTATTGCCGAAGGGCAGCTTAAAGCACTTCCTATTATCATTAAGGCAGATGTGCAAGGTTCACTTGAAGCTATCAAAGGTAGCTTAGAAAAACTTAGAAATGAAGAAGTTAAAGTTAACATTATACACGAAGGTGTAGGTGGTGTAACAGAGAGTGATCTTACCCTTGCAGATGCTTCTGAGCACTCAGTAGTGCTTGGGTTTAATGTTCGTCCTACAGGTTCAGTGAAGAAGAAAGCAAAAGAGCTTGGTATTGAAATACGTACCTATACAATTATCTATGATCTATTAGACGAAGTTAAAGCACTTCTTGGTGGTATGATGAGTCCAGTGATTAAAGAAGAAGTAACTGGTCAAGCAGATGTACGTGAGACATTTGTGGTTGGTAAAGTAGGGACTATTGCAGGGTGTAAAGTCTCTGATGGTAGTATTACTAGGAACTCAAAAGCAAGACTCATCAGAGATGGTGTGGTTGTTTATGAAAGTACCATCTCATCTCTTAAACGTCACACAGAGGATGCAAAAGAAGTCAAGAATGGTTATGAATGTGGTATCATGCTTGAAAACTTTAACGACATAAAAGCTGGCGATGTTATAGAAACATTTAAAGATGTTGAAGAACAAGTGAAAATGGACTAAGTCCTATGACACAAGAAGAGATAAAACGTCATAGAGTAGAGTCCGTCCTTAAAGAGATACTACCTGAGGCATTTTCAAGTTTAAGTGATGAACGTATAAATTCCTTGGCAGTAAATGATGTCAAGTGTTCTAAAGGACGTTCAAATGCAAAAGTTTATTTAGATAAATCTTTTTTAAACGAAAAAGAACAGGGCGAAGCCCTTAAACAACTACGTAAAATAGGTCCATATCTTCAAAACCATTGTAAGCAAAGTGAAGGGTGGTTTAAGGCACCTATATTTACTTTTGAATTTGACCATCAGTTAGAGCAGGTATCTCGTATTGAAGATCTTTTCAAGCAGATTGAAGGACGTAACAAGTCAAACGAAACAAATAATGATAAGGATAGTGCAGATGAATCTTGAAGTTCAAATAGCCAAAATCATCGAAGCCAACGGTGCAGCACTATATGACACAGAGATAGTCACAGAGTTTGACGAGACTATCTACCGTGTATTAATCACTAAAGTAGGTGGTGTAAAGCTAGACTTATGTGCCAGCATTTCCCATGAACTTTCTCCTTTTTTAGATGTACACCCACCTATGAATCAAGCATATAGACTCGAAATTTCTTCTCCTGGTATTGAGCGTAAACTTGTAAAGCCTGTACATTTTCAAAATGCAGTAGGTGAAAAAGTAAAGTTCAAACTATGTGACGGTAACAAACTCAAAGGCACGCTCAAATCTGCAGATAACAAGTCTGTAACAGTAGAGACCAAAGCAGGTGAAGAAACCTACGCGTACGCAGACCTTAATACATGTAAAACTTATTTTGAGTGGTAGGCTTAGGTCTATCATCTCCCACTCACTCTTTCTTATTTTTCCATTTAAACTTTTTTTCTTTTAGGGTACAATATAGATAATATATTTTTATGGAGTAAGTCATGCAAGAACAAGAGATTGATAACTTAGAACAGATGATTCCCTTATTGGCTTCGGGTGCTGTAACAAAAGCATATCTCGATAGTTTATCTGCTGGGAATATTGTCCTTGAAGTACAAGAGGGTATTTTATATGAAGTACATCCTAACGGTACAAAGAAAAAAATAAAAGATGTACCTGCTTTGATAGAAGTAGATATGAGCAAGAAAGTCTATTTATAAATGAATACCCCTAGAGTTAGGATGTTTGCGGGTCCCAATGGTAGTGGTAAAAGCACACTCAATACCATTCTGAATGAAAATCTTTTAGGCATCTATATCAATGCTGACGAGATAGAAAAAGAGATTAAAAAATTTGATTTTTTAGACCTTAATAGCTATGATATTAGTACAACAACAGAAGAGATACTTTCTTTTTTTATGCACCATTCACTTATACAAAATGTAGATTTAGAAGCGGAAGCAAGGCTATTAACTGTAACCGATAACAAGATAAGTTTTTATGAAATAATAGTAAATTCCTATTTTGCATCTGTCTGTGCTGACTTCATTCGTCATAGACTTCTTGATTTAAAAGTATCATTTACTTTTGAGACTGTTATGTCTTCAGAAGACAAGGTAGAGTTTTTAAAGAAAGCACAAAATGCAGGGTATAGAACGTATCTTTATTTTGTGACAACGCAAGACCCCGCTATCAATATATCACGAGTAAAAAACAGAGTAAAACTTGGAGGACACAATGTTCCAGAAGAGAAAATAACAAGTCGTTACTACCGTTCTATGAAACTACTCTCTAAAGCTATAAAATATACAGATAGAGCATATATGTTTGACAACTCTACCCATACTAAAATTTGGATAGCTCAGATAGATAATACCTCAGAAATAACTTATAAAAGTTCACAAGTACCATTGTGGTTTAGTCAGTACGTATTAGATGTAACTAAAGTAGATTAGATGAATTATAAAAAGCTCTTTGTCTCTAAGTACAAGCTCTATCTTCCTACAGAAGAAGAGTTGAAGGTTGAGATTGAGAGGGATGTTTTAGAGTTAGAAAGAAATATTACTAATGAATAATAAGTTAAAATTTTATAAACAAGTAACTAGTTTACCTAAAGAAGCAAAACAAGCAGTATATTTAAATGTAGATAATTGGGATGATTTTGGTTATAAAACATTATATGAAATTACTCTTTTTGATGAAAAAGGTAAAAAATATGATTTAGGTTCTATCAAAATTGCTTCTTTTGGACAAACCACAGAAGAAAGAACGGAATTAGAAATTGAATTCACTCAATTAGATGAACAATATTTCTCTTTAGGTCAAAGTGTTGATTATTATGTAAAGATTCAAAGTCTTACACCTGAATTAAAAAAACAATTACTTGTTGGACTGCATGATATTGTTTATGATGAAGAGTTACAAGAAGAAGCTTTAAAAGAAGATGTTACAAATACCTCTCTGTTAAGAGGTACAGGTCTAGCTACGATTAAAGGACAATATAAACGAATCTTAGCAGGTGGTGTAATACTTACAAATTATGATTTTCAATATGAAACAGAGCAGTCTGAGAGAGAGGCAGGGTATAAACTTACTTTTAGTGTTGAACCTAATTCTAACCCTCCAAGTAATATTCATGTGTTAATAGGTACAAATGGTGTAGGAAAAACCCATTTACTTAATAATATGGTCAAAACTTTAATTAAAGAAGAAAATAATAAAGGTATGTTTACCTCTATAGAGGATGATTGGGATGAAGTAGAGGAAGAAGAGTTTTTTTCAGGTGTAGTATCTGTTTCCTATAGTGCATTTGACCCTTTTACTCCTTATTCGAAAGAGGATAATAATCATGAAAATTTTAGATATACATATATAGGATTAAAAGAGTATACAAAAGGAAAAATAACTCTTAAGCCTTTTCCTAAATTGGCTAAAGAGTTTTTAGAAAGTATTAGATATTCTTTTGGGATAGGTAAAAAAGAAAAATGGATAGATGCTGTAACAAGTTTGGAATCAGACCCTCTTTTTGCCCAAATTAATATAACTCAATTAGCAGAGGAAGAATGGAATGATAAAAAAGTATTAAAACTATTTAAACGATTGAGTTCAGGTCATGCAATAGTATTATTGACACTTACAAAATTAGTTGAAACAATAGAAGAAAAAACTTTAGTACTTTTGGATGAACCAGAGGGGCATCTTCATCCTCCTTTATTATCTGCTTTTATACGAGCTTTATCTGATTTATTAATAGATAAAAATGCTGTAGCAATTATAGCTACACACTCTCCTGTAATTGTTCAAGAAGTACCTAAAAACTGTGTATGGAAATTAAGTAGATTTGGATTAGAAGCCAAAGCAGAACGACCTGAAATAGAGACCTTTGGAGAAAACATAGGTACTTTAACTCGTGAAATATTTGGTTTGGAAGTTGCAGAATCAGGATTTCATAGGCTATTAAAAAAAGAAGTTGACAAAGGATTGAGTTTTAGCAAAATTCTTAAAAAGTACGATAATCAATTAGGATTTGAAGCACAATTATTGTTAAGAGCATTGACAGTTGATAATGATGATATAGAGGATTTATTTTAGGATGAGAATAATTGAAAAGCCTATACTTGAACCATCATTAGTTTATTCAAAATGTTTGAATAGTATTGGTATTAGAGCAAAAAGAGATACATTTAGAAAGGTTAAAAAGTATATAAAAATTAAATCAGATGAATATGATAGTAAAGCTTGTATTGGAGACTTATATACTATTCCAATACATAATGATGTAAATGGAATTCTTACAAAAGATGATATGAAAAAAACATTATATACTCAACAAATGGTAGCTAAGCCAAAAGGAAGAGCAATATATGATAAATTAATGGCATTAGCTCCTTTAAGTAAATGTCTATTTTGTGGTATAGGACAAGTTTCAACATTAGACCATTATTTGGTTAAATCAAAATTTCCAACTTATTCAGTTCTACCATATAATCTTGTGCCTTGTTGTAAAGATTGTAATACAGGAAAAGGAAGTAGTTTTACAAATGTAAAAGACAAACAAGCCCTTCATCCATACTATGATGATTTTACAGATGGACAATGGTTATTTGCAGAAGTTAAAGAAACCTCTCCTCTTTCTGTAGGTTTTAAAGTAAATGCACCTACTAATTGGGATAATATTTCTAAAGCTAGAGTAGAAGCTCATTTTATTGAGTATGATTTAAAAAATAGGTTTGCTGTTGAAGCTACGAATGAATTAGCTAAATTGAATAATAGCTTTACATTATATCCTTTAAAAAAAAGACTTAGAAAGAAGCATTTGCAAAAAGATTTTTTAAAGTTTAAAAACTTGCATTTAAACTCTTGGGAAAGTGCTTTGTATCAAGCTTTGTCAGAGAGTGATTGGTATTGTGGGGAAGGGTGTAAGCAAAGAGCGATATAGTACATGTTAGAAAAATATGAAAATTCTAACATATCAGTAGTATTATGTTGAAAAAATGCATAAAAGTTAACATGATACAAAAAAGGCAAAAAATGATAGACGAATTCTACATGCAACTAGCCCTAGATAAGGCATGGAAGTACCAAGGCTTGACATACCCTAACCCTGCTGTGGGAGCTGTGGTAGTGCAGAAAGGTAAGATACTCAGTATAGAAGCCCACCAAAAAGCTGGGACTTCTCATGCAGAGGTTTTGGCATTGTTAAGTGCGTATGAGAGTATTTCTGGGAATAAGATAGATTTTGATAGGTTTGATTCACAGCTTGGGCATAAATTCTTATTGGATTTACCAGAAGGGTTTTTCTCTGAGTGTAGTATCTATGTGACGTTAGAGCCATGTTCTCATACAGGCAAGACACCTTCATGTGCATTGTTACTCGAACAGTTACATTTGGAGCGAGTGGTAATAGGTATGAGAGACCCCATCGTAGGGCATGATGGTGGTATAGATATCGTAGGTCGGGGAATCCTCTCCTCGACAATTAAAATTGGCATATTAGAAGAATCTTGCAAAGCCTTACTCGAACCTTTCCTCATATGGCAAAGTCGTGCCTTTGTATTGTTTAAATTAGCCCAAACTTCTAATGGACGTATCGGTGGTGGCTACCTAAGTTCTAAAGCTTCACTTACACATGTACATCAACTCAGAGAAGTGTGTAGTACATTACTTATAGGGGGCAATACCGTAAGAGTAGATAAACCTACCCTTGATTGTCGCTTTAGCGGTGGTGATGCTCCTGATATCCGTATTTACTCTAAAGTAGATGATTTTGATAGAGAGATTCCACTTTTTGGCATCGACAATAGAGAGGTTGAGATAGTCCACAATTTGGACTTTTTAAAAAAGCCTTCTTTTGTGATGGTAGAAGGTGGTGAGGGGATGCTCAATGCTTTAAAAGAGAAGATAGATTGGATGCTTATCTACCAAACCCCTAAGCTCTCTACAAACTCTTTAACCTATAATACTACAATGAATTTAGCATTTTTACATACACAGAAAAAAGATGTAGATATGATGATATGGAGCAAAAACCTTGGGCATTGAAAAACTAACAGATAAAGAAGTAAAACAAGAAAAAATAGTCACCATGTTTGATGACATTGCTTCTACGTATGACAAAGCAAACCGAGTACTTAGTATGGGGATAGACATACAGTGGCGTAAAAAAGGCTGTGACAAAGCTTTTGAAATACTGGGTAAAAAAGAGCTAGGGCAGGTAACTGATGTAGCAACAGGGACAGGCGATTTACTCATCTACTGGAAAGAACAAGCTGGGAAGAATGGCGTGAACATAGAAAAATACGTAGGTATTGACCCCTCAGTAGGTATGTTAGATGTTGCACGAAGTAAAGTAGATTTTGCAGAGTTCATAGAGGGTAAAGCACAAGCTTTGCCTATCTCTGATGAAAGTTCAGATGTAATATCTATAAGCTATGGCATACGAAATGTGGTAGATAGAGTAGAGGCACTGCAAGAGTTTCATCGTGCTTTAAAGCCAGATGGATTAGTGGTGATTTTAGAGTTTACCAAACAAGAGAGAAGTGGCATTGTAGATAAGATAGTAGATTTTGGCATGAAAAATATCTTGCCTCGTGTGGGAGGATTTATCTCGAAAAATTATGAAGCCTATAAATATTTACCAGACTCTATAGAGGAGTTTTTAACCACAGAAATGTTGTCTAAAGAGCTTGAAGAGGCAGGGTTTGAGATGAAGTATACCAAGAGTTTTTCAATGGGAATTTCTACATTATTGGTAGCACAAAAGAAATAATATGTCTCAAAACATGATGAGTGTAAGCTCTCTTAATACCAAAATAAAGTCACTCCTAGAAGCTACCTTTATGCATACCATGGTAGAGGGGGAAGTGGCTTCATGTACTTACCATACTTCTGGACATCTCTATTTTTCTGTAAAAGATGACAAAAGTTCGATTAAGTGTGTGATGTGGCGTTCTTCTGTGGCTAAGATGAAGTTTCGTATCGAAAAAGGTATGCATATAGTAGTCGAGGGTTCGCTTTCTGTCTATACACCAAGAGGGGAGTATCAGTTTCAAACCGTACGCATAGAACCTTTTGGGAAAGGTGCATTAGCTTTAGCCTATGAGCAGCTTAAAGAGAAACTTAAAGTAAAAGGCTACTTTGCTAAAGAGCAAAAAAAAGCCATACCTAAACACATACAAAAAATAGCACTTGTCACAGCCAAAGATTCTGCTGCATTGCATGATATGTTGAAAATCATTGAACAGAGATGGCGACTGTTAGACGTGATTATTATAGATACTTTAGTACAAGGTGAACAAGCAGCCCCTCAAATAGCTAGGGCATTGGCGTATGCAGATGGTTTGGGTGTTGATGTGGTGGTAGTTGGGCGTGGTGGTGGCTCTGCTGAGGATTTGTGGGCATTTAATGAAGAGATAGTAGCAAATGCTCTCTTTACTATGAAAACACCTGTGGTCTCAGCAGTAGGGCATGAAGTTGATGTGATGATAAGTGATTTTGTAGCAGACTTACGTGCACCAACGCCAAGTGCAGCGATGGAGATGATACTGCCTGATAGCAGGGAGATACTTTATACATTAAGTGAATTATCTGATAGGTATAGTAGTACAATGGGACATCAAATAGGGAAACTTAGTAGAGAACTAGTTTACAGAGAAGAGCTTTTACGCCGTTACTCTCCTACGCGAAAATTAGAAGAGACTCAGAATGAGTTTAAACGTGTAGAAAATGAATTTTTAAGAGTGATACAGTATAAATTAGAGCAATTTCAAGTAAGAATGCCAGAGTTAAAGAGACAATATAGACAAACCCACTCTTTTTTACTAGAACAAAAAACAGAGTATTTAAATTTAATGCATAAAAAGTTTATAATGAATGATCCTAAAGATCAGTGTCAAAAAGGGTGGGCACAAATCTCTTTAGATGGTAAAACAGTGGAACTATCATCTATTGAAGTAAATGAAAGATTTGTGCTAGAAGATGAATTTAGTAAAATAGAAGCATTATGTGTAAGTAAATCATGAGCTTTAATACAGGTATGATATAATTTAAGTCAATCACTATTCAAGGCTATGAAATGGATTCTGTATTAATACAACTTAGAAACTTTGTAAATAATATAGATCAAGAGACATTTATACTTTTTGTTATAGGCAGTATATCCATTATTTTTTTTATATATATTTTTTCTTTGAATACAGAAAAAAAGAAATTACAGAAAACTATTAACAATAATGTTAAAATTTTTCAAAAAGCATTTGATTTATCTGATGATGCTATGCTTATTCTTTCAAATAAAAATAAAGTAATTTATGCGAATAAAGCAATGGTATCGCTTTTTTCCTTTGAAAAAAATTATCAGCTATCCGTGTTAAAACAAATGCCAAAAGTAAAAATAAAAAAAGAGTGGATGGCTTTAGATACATTTATCAAAGATCAACAAATAAGCGTTGATGAGAAGGTTCAAATATTTCCTCATGTAATGTTGAAAGTATCACGTAAAAATGAGATAATAATAAATTTACATCTTGATATTCTTATGATGGATAGTGAAAAAAATAGTTCTTATTATGTTATTACTATACAAGACTTAACACAAGCCAAGAAATCAGCAGATATGGAATATCGACATAAACTTACAAATTTGCCGAATCAAATACAAGCAATACAAGATTTACCCGCATTGTACTCCAAGATACATATAGATAATAATAAGGTCGCTTTGATTTTAATGAGTTTTGATAACTTTTCAAGGCTTAGAGCCATTATTGGATATGAACAATCAAATAAAATTATTATTAAATTTTCTAAATATTTAAGTACGATTGCAAGTGATATGGATTTGTTGATTTATCATACTTTTGATAATCATTTTTTACTTGCTGTATCAAATGTTTATTCAAAAGAGGCAATTACTTTATTGGTGACAGAAATTCAGAAAAGGTTAGCCATATTTTATAAAATGGAAGATGTAAGTTTGCATTTAACTGTATCGGCAGGAATTGCACTTTATCCAGACAGCGGACCTACGCGAAAACTACTTGACAATACCTATAAAGCACTTTCACAAGCAGAAAAAGATGGTGATGGAAAGATTGCGGTATATCTACCTAATGAGACAAAAAAAGAGTATGATGAATTAACATTACATAATGATATGAAAGATGGATTGGAAAAAGGTGAATTTGAAGTTTATTATCAACCAATAGTTAAAACTGGGACGGGAGAAACTGTTGGGGCAGAAGCATTAATTCGTTGGATACATCCTAAAATTGGGTTTATCCCACCAGATGTTTTTATAGGACTTATGGAAAAAACAGGTTTTATCATAAAGCTAGGGCAGTTTGTTTTAGAAGAAGTCTTAAAGCAACTAAAACGTTGGGAACTATTTAAGTTTAAGCAAATTCAAGTTTCTATTAATGTTTCTATGGTTGAGATTGCTACAGGTGAGTTTGTTGAACATGTTGAGAAACAAATAGATTATCATCAAGTCAACCCTGAACTTTTAAAGTTTGAGATTACAGAAGGGGTTGCGATGATAAGTGAAAAACAGACAGAGAAGTATTTTCATAATCTAAAAAAGCTTGGTGTTGGTATCTCACTTGATGATTTTGGTACAGGATATACGTCATTTACTTATTTAAAAAAATTCCCTGCAGATATTTTAAAGATTGATAAAAGTTTAGTTGATTATATTTTAACGAATGAAGAAGATAAACGTATAGTAAAAGCAATGATTGAATTGGGTCATAATCTAGGTATGGAAATTGTAGTAGAGGGCATCGAGACAAAAAATATGGTAGAATTATTGGCTTCATATGGATGTGATTATATGCAGGGGTACTATTTTTCAAAACCTCTACCTGTATTTGAATTTCAAAAACTACTAAGATAACAATAAAAGGAAGAGACGATATGGATATATGGATATTAATTTTAGGGCTAAGCTTATTTGTTCTTATAGCATTTTTTATGTGGCAATATATGACTGCAAAAAAGAAATTATCAGTAGTCAATAATGAATTAAAATTTTTTAAAAAAGAGAAAGACTATTATGATGAAGCAATGATGCTGTTTTCTTCTGAATATGCTATTATCTTTGCAAATCAAGCAGCAAAAAATCTTTTTGCTCTCAATAATAATAATGAAATATATGGTGTGGGAAAAAAAGTACAATTACAAATAAAAAGTGGTATGAGAGAAGATTTTTTTGAAGCATTAGAAAAGCTCACTAAAACAAGTGATGATAACTTGAAATTAGAAAATGTTTTTTTGATTATTTCAGGACAAGAAAAAAAAGTAGATATCTATCTGGATAAAAGTAGTTGGAATATCAATAAAACAATAACATGTGTGATTGATATTCGTAAACCTCAAGAAGTTACTAAAATGAATGAAAAGAGAGATGGTGCAATAGATTTTTTAACAGGGCTACCTAGTCAGTTTTTAGCACTTTCAGATATTAATACTTTAGTAGTAGAGAGTAAAAAAAAGTCAGGATCATTTGGATTGTTTTTACTAGGTATAGACCATTTTAAAGATATACAAAATACACTAGGTTTAGGGTATACAAATCAAATTCTAAAAAATTTAGCACAATATTTTATAGATAACCCTGATGAGAATATAAAAGTATATCGTATGGAGTCAGATAAGTTTGTTTTTATAATTGATGGACTTGATGAAGATGAATTGGCCCGAAAAATGGCTAGAGATTTGATTGTGTCAGTAGGCAATATATATGGAAAAAATAATGATATACGATTAACAAGTTCTGTAGGAATAGTACTTTACCCTAGAGATGGTAAAAATGCTACTAAGTTGATTGATAATGTTTATATAACACTAGATAAAGCACAGACGCAAAGTGAGCTAAATGTAGAGGTATTTACGACTGAAGACCATATAGTTCATGTAGATGAAGTAGAGATGAATGAAGATATTCGTAAAGGTCTCATTAAAAGTGAGTTTTTACTTTATTATCAACCTATCTTTGATCTTGAAGGTGAGCAAATTATAGGTGCAGAAGCACTTTTACGATGGAAACACCCTAAACATGGGCTTATCTCTGCTGATAAATTTTTGGATGTTGCTGAAAAAACTGGACTTATTGTTGATCTTGGCGAGTATGCATTTAATGAAGCTATTCAACAAAGACAACGATGTGGGACTAGTGTAAAAGATAATTTTCAAATTACAATTAATTTGTCATTAAAAGAGATGCAAGTTGAAGAATTAATCCCAAGACTAGAGATGCTATTTGATAAATATCAAATAGCAAGAAGCACGATTAACCTTGATATCAACGAGGGTGTAGCGATGGAAAATATAGATAAAACAGCCAATGATATCAAATTATTTAAAGACTTTGGTCTCTCTATTGCGTTAGATAATTTTGGTGCAGGATATTCATCATTTAAATACTTAAATATACTACCTATTGATACGATTAAAATAGATAGATCTCTTATTTTTGATTTAACTTTAAATTCGAAAAATCAAACAACAGTAAAAGCTATTATTGAATTAGCACATACTTTAGGATATAACGTTGTGGCAGAAGGTGTTGAGACATCTAAAGAAGCAAATATTTTAGCTTCTTTAAATTGTGATTATGCACAAGGGTATTTATACTCTAGACCATTACCTTCAAAAGAGTTTGAAGAGTTGTTGAAGTAGAAAATAAAATTATATAAAAGCACGATAAACATCGTGCTTTTATAAGCTTACATCATACCAGGCATTCCACCCATAGCCGATGGGTCAGGCATAGTTGAAGGAGGAGTAGGTATATCTGATACCGTAGCTTCAGTCGTGAGAAGTAATGATGCTACAGATGTAGCATTTTGAAGTGCAACACGTGCTACTTTAAGTGGGTCAATAATCCCAGCCTCTAGCATATCCACATACTCTCCAGTAGCCGCATTAAAACCTAAGTTAGCCTCTTTTGCATTAGCAATTTTATCTGCAACGACACCTGCATCAAACCCAGCATTTTCAGCTATTTGCTTCATAGGAGCAAAAACAGCTCTTAATATAATTTCAGCACCTACTGCTTCATCTTCTTTAAGGTCAAGAGTTACTGCTTGACTTGCTTTTATAAGTGCAGCACCACCACCAATAACAATACCTTCATCTACAGCAGCTTTAGTGGCACTTAGTGCATCATCTACCCTATCTTTTTTCTCTTTCATCTCAGTTTCAGTCGCAGCTCCAACTTTGATGACTGCTACACCACCAGAGAGTTTAGCCAGACGTTCTTGTAGTTTCTCTTTATCATACTCACTAGACGTTGAACTTATTTGTGTTCTTATTTCATTTACACGAGCGACAACAGCATCTTTATCACCTTTACCATCTACGATGACTGTGTTGTCTTTATCTATCACAACTCTAGCCGCTTGACCAAGGTCAGCAATGGTCACTTTTTCTAAAGTAAGTCCAAGCTCTTCAGTGATCAGTGTAGCACCAGTTAAGATAGCAATATCTTTAAGCATCTCTTTTTTTCTGTCACCAAACCCTGGTGCTTTTACAGCTGTGATGTTAAGTACGCCTTTAAGCTTATTGAGCACAAGTGTAGAAAGTGCTTCACCCTCAATGTCATCGGCAATGATAAGAAGTGGTCTACCACTTTGTTGTACTTGTTCCAATAAAGGTACCAAATCTTTTAAAGATGCTACCTTACTGTCTGTTACAAGTATAATTGGTGATTCAAGTTCACAAGTCATTTTTTCAGTATTGGTTACAAAGTATGGAGAGATATACCCTCTATCAAATTGCATTCCTTCAACTACTTCAAGGTCATCGTTGATTCCTTTAGCTTCTTCAACAGTGATAACACCATCTTTACCCACTTTTTCCATCGCTTCAGCGATTAGGTTACCGATAGTCTCATCAGAATTTGCAGAGATGGTTGCCACTTGTGCTATTTCTTTTTTATCTTTTACCTCTTGCGAGATTTTTTTAAGCTCTTCGATGATAGCTACTGAAGCCTTATCCATCCCACGTTTAACCTCTATTGGGTTAGCACCTGCGGTGATGTTTCTAAGACCTTCTTTAAAGATTGCGTGTGCTAGTACAGTTGCAGTTGTTGTCCCATCTCCTGCTTCATCAGCAGTGTTAGAAGCGACTTCTTTTACAAGTTGTGCTCCCATATTTTCTAGACTGTCTACTAATTCTATCTCACGAGCTACAGAGACACCATCTTTTGTAATGTGTGGTGCACCATAAGATTTTTGTATAAGTACATTACGACCTCTAGGACCCATCGTTACTTTTACTGCATTAGTTAGTTTCGTTACACCCTCAAAGAGACCTGATCTCGCATTGTCTGAAAAAAATATTTCTTTTGCCATATTAAGTTTCCTTTGTTATTTGATTAAACCAAGCACTTCTTTGCTTAGTAAGATAAGGTACTCCGTACCTTCTATCGTGATTTCCATACCTGAAAAGTTTGCAAATACCACAGTATCATCTATGTTGATACCATCTTCTTTTGCTTCAGGTCCAACTGCCACAACTTTACCCTCTAAAGGTTTTTCTTTTGCAGTATCTGGAATGTATAGTCCAGAAGCGGTTTGGTTTGACTGTTCTTCACGAAGAACTAAAAGTCTGTCTTTCAATGGTTCAAATGCCATGTTAACTCCTTTTGAATTAATCTATTTTTTATACTCGCATTGTAGTGATTTTTTTTAAATATGTCAATAACTTTCTCTAAATCATTTAATATACATGAGTCCAATACACTAAACTATGGTTATTTTTTCAAACAAATACTGTTTTTACAACCTTTTTTGTAAATACCATTGACAATAAAGGTATCTTTAGATAGAATTCCGTCTCTTCAAAATAAGTCAAGGTAGCTCAGCTGGTTAGAGCGCTGGTCTCATAAGCCGGAGGTCGGGGGTTCGAGTCCCCCTCTTGACACCACCTAATAATCTAACACAATTCAGAATCAGCTAAAACAAATGCCTGTTACACGTACTTAAGTCTAGTCTGTTAGTCTAAACTAGTATAATATTTCCAATAAAATTGGAATTTTTAGGGGTATTCTAAGGGTGTAATGACTTTTTGTACTAAAAATCTAATATTTTTAAATATTTAATCTTAAAAAATATAAAAAAATGGTATTCTTATAAAGAGTGCATTTCTAATGCATTATATATAACAAGGAAGAAGGAGTATATTATGATAAAAAAAATGACAACGGTACTGGTTGCTGGATTACTTGGAACTTCACTGTATGCAGGAAATTATGATAGCAATACAAAAGGGTTTATTGGTTTAGAAGTAGGAGCTGCAACGGTTGATGGAAGTAAGCAAGATGGATTTAAACATCAAGGTAGTGGCGTGGAATATGGATTAAGACTTGGTGCACAAAATGATGAATGGAGAGCAACATTCTTAGGTACTTATTTTGATGCTGGGTCAGATGACCAAAGTGTTCAAAAAGCTTTAGGAATGGTTGATTATTTCTTTTTTACAAGTGATTCTGATATGAAAGTAAGACCATTTATAGGTGCAAACTTAGGGTATGGACGATATGAAAGTACCTTTGTAGATGTGACGGGTCTTACTTATGGAGGACAAGCAGGTGTTGTGGTTGGGTTAGGAGAGAATATAGATTTAGATCTTAGTTATCGATACATATTATTTGAATCAGAATCTGTAAATAGTGCTGGAAATATTGTTTTCGGTCTAAATTACCTCTATTAAACGTTTAAAAGGATGAATCATATGCAGAGACAAAAAATATATCATTTTATTATAGTTGTATTTGTTGTATTATTTACAGCTTGTGGAACAGATAGTAAAGAAAATCCATCGGGAACAGCATCATCAGGACCTTATGGCTTTTTTAATGCTACTACTCCATTAACGATTATGGCTCCCATCGTAGATGTTAATGGTACAATTATAGGCGGAGGAAATTATCAAATAAAAGTGCAACTTTTAGAACATGGTTTTTCAAAATCTGGTGAAATAGTACAAATGAAACCTTTTGATAGAAATTATGGGTTTGTAACCAATGAAATTGTATTGACAAATAATAATGGTGATGCAGTATTTGAATATAATTATCCAGATGACTATGCAAAAATAAGAGGGCAAAATATTACAGTAGAAGCAATATTTTTTGATCCTGCACAAGTTATATTTGATAATCCGTATGGTGATCCAATCAAGCGTAAAGTATTATTAACTCAAGAGTTTGTATTACAGTTTCGCTAATGATATTCTAGTTATATAGATTTTTTCTATATAACTAAACTTAAAATCTACAATTTTTACTATAATCACATAAACATTTCAATATCTAGGTAAACCTCATGATAGACTTAAAATACCTCCAAAATAACTTTGACGAAGCATCAGTTAAACTTCAAAAAAAAGGTGTAGAAACTGCTACACTTACAAAACTACAAGAACTTTTTACAGCACTCAAAGAACAAAATGCCACACTAGAAGCTATGAAAGCTGAACAAAATAGTATGTCTAAACTTTTTGGGCAGTATATGCGTGAGGGTAAAGATATTTCTGAACTAAAAGCTAAGGTAGATGCGAATAAAGAAGCGATAGCTCCAGTACAGGAGAAGGCACGTGAGGCA
>JAMONG010000113.1 GCA_027066595.1 Sulfurovum sp. | reverse complement strand
TTCATATTCTGCTATGAACTTATAGTCTTCATTCATTGCTACTTCTACACCAAGACCAAATACAAAACCATCATCTGAAGTATCGATGTCGTATTTTGAGATTTTTTCCCACTCATACTCGTACCCTGCTTTAGCAAAAATGCCTACAGATTCTGTCATCTCGAAAGTATAAACAATGTCAAGTGCTGAAGTATAGTACTTACCTGTTGCCTCTTCTAATTCTTCGCCTTTTCTTTCTGTCACGGTGTTGGTTCCATAAGAGAAGTCATACTCTAAAGCAAAACCGTTACCCAGTCTGTACCCAATATCTAGACCATACCCATAATCTTGGTCGCCATCTAAAAGTGCATGATCATGTTCTACATCATTACCTAAAACAAGCATACCTTTTGCCACAACATAAAACTTTGACTCTTCTCTTTCCTGTTCTACCATAGGTTCATCGTACATTTGCACAGGAACGATATCTCCTCCTGCATGAAGTTGTGTGAGTAGTTGTGCTGTGATGAGACTAGAGAGTAGTATCTTTTTCATTCGTATTTTCCTTTAAATTAAATATATTTATAAATAATAGTAAACGAAAACTACTTAAAAGAACAATTTTTTTGTATAATAAGACTTAATTCATCAAATAATTTAATAACTTTAACTCATGCTAATATTTTGAATCAATTAAATACATCATATCTATCAGTAAATATAAGCTAATTATTCATCCAATTTACCAAGGCATGTGTTAATTTTGTCATCACCCTATTGGTAGCCGTTGCATACCCTTTTGCATCGGTACTAGGTGTAAGTTCTTGGTAGCTAAATCTTTTACTTTTTACTAATTTACCAGAGTCTGCGTCTATAAGTGTGAACTGTATGGAGACTACAGAGTGTGAGTTTTCACCTCTAACTCTATGCTCAAAGGCAAAGATGTTGCTCTCTAGTCTGTAGTTCTCTTTAAGTGTGCTGGTGTCAGAGAGGACGGCTTTAAAAAGCTTACTGCGTTCTAAAACATCTATAAGTGTGCCTTGTAGGAGTTTACTCATGTTGTTTGACCACTCTGAGTTTTGGTATGTTCCTCTGTCGCTTATACTGTAAGAGAAGTTCATCTTTTGAGACATCTGTTCTCTTAGACTTTGTGGGTAGGTAACTTTAATGGTTTTTGTTTTGTATACACTACTCGATATGGCACTTGTTTGAGGTGTAACTAAAGTATATACTTTTAATGCTGGTGCTTTAGTACAGGCTGTAAAAGCCACCAGTACACAGATGGTTAGTATGGTTGTTTTCATCTTCATTCTCCAGGTCCTCGTCTTGATTCTCTTGATTTAAAGAGAAGTTCACTAGGGCTTTGGCTAAGTTCTCTTGTCATGGAGTTGAGTTGGTTTGAAAGTATCTGTATATCTATGAGCATTGGTTCAAGCATTTTTTTCAAATTATAGTCTCCTCTGTCTAAACTTTTTTCAAATTTAAGTGTGACACGGTTAAAGTTTTTACTCGTCTTCATAAGCATATCAACCGTAGGAACAGTCACTTCTTTTATCTGTGTAAAATCTTTTTGCATCACTTTAAAGTCTTGGGTTGCCTCTGTAAATTGTTTGTTAATGTTATCCATAGAAACTCTAAATGCTTGTAAGGTTACATCTAGCTCTTTCATAGAGTCTATAGCTTGATTGCCTATGGCTTCACCTTTTAGTGATGTCTTTTGGACATTGTCTAAAATCTTACTTACATTTTCTAAGTTTTCATCTGAGAGTAAGGCTTCACTACGTGCGAGAAGATGTACCAGCTTGTCACTTAAGCCTCCTATACTTCCTGCAAGTTTAGAGAGTAAAGAGGGTTTTGATTTGATAAGAGGCATATACTCCTTTGTTGGTACAAGTGTTTTAGCACTGTTTGTCCCTCCATGTATCTCGATAGACAAAAGCCCTGTAACCCCTAACATTTGAGTAGAGGCTATCATATCTTCTTTAATGGGTACACCCGCTTCTATCTCTACATAGATGATAATTTTTTCTATATCATTAGGGTCTATCTCTATTTTTGAGACCCTTCCTATGTCTACACCATGCAGTTTTACATTTGAGTCTTTAGAGAGTCCTGCGATGGAGTCTCGCATCTCTATCTTGTAGGTACGGTAGTCCTCTTGTAGCCCATATTTTGCCAACCAAAAAGCAAACCAGACCATACCTATGCTAAACAAAACAACAAAAATACCAACAATGGTGTAATTTACTTTGCTATACATCTTTTATTTTTTCCTTAAATCGCTCTTTTGTATATTCATTTTTAAAAAACGCTTCAACAAAAGGATGTTTAGATTGTAACACATTTTCTATGCTACCTTCGGCTACCACATGTTTATCTGCTAAAACAGCCATACGGTCTACGATGCTAAATATACTCTCTAAGTCATGTGTTATCATCACCACCGTTATACCCAACAAGTCTCGTAACTCTACGATGAGAGCATCAAAATTACGTGCACCTATGGGGTCTAGCCCTGAAGTGGGTTCATCTAAAAAAAGTAACTTTGGTTCGATGGCAAGAGCACGAGCAAGGGCTGCACGCTTTACCATACCTCCAGAGAGTTCGGAGGGGTAAAGTGTCCCAACATGAGGGTCTAACCCCACAAGAGCCAGTTTTGAGCTTACCAGTTTTGTACGCATCTTTTGAGAGATGTTGGTGTACTCTTTGAGCTGCACCTCTATGTTTTCTGCGATGGTAAGAGAAGAAAAAAGTGCTCCAAACTGAAAAAGCACACCCCACTGTGTGCGTAAAGTTTGTGCTTCTTTAAAGCTAATGCCATTGAGTGCTGTACCCAGTACAGAGACTTTACCCTCATTGGGTTCTAAAAGCATAATCATCTCTTTCATGAGTACAGATTTACCCGACCCGCTCTCACCCAAGATGCCATAGATTTCATTTTTGTTGATGTGGAGGTTTACGCCATCATGTATGGTACGTTCTCCAAAGCGTGTGACGATGCCCTCTACTTCTATGACTGGGTTCATAGTCCAAGCTCCGTGTAAATGACTGAAAAGAGTGCATCAAATGCGATAACTAAAAAGATAGCATTGACCACAGAAGCTGTGGTATGTAAGCCAATGCTCTCAGTGTTGTCTGAGACTTGAAAGCCTCTAAAACAGCCTACACTTGCGATAATAAAGGCAAATACAGGACCTTTTATCATCCCTAGTAAATAGTGCTTGACTTCCAGTACTTCATAAAGCCTGTCTACAAACTGTGTCATAGAGATGCCAAGTTGCATTTTAGATGCCACCATACCACCGTAGATACCCACAACATCAGAAAAAAAGATGAGCAGTGGCAGTGCTATCATAAGGGCTATGATACGAGGTAAAACCAAAAAAGCATAAGGGTCAAACCCCATGGTACGCATGGCAGCTATCTCTTCTGTGATTTTCATCGCACCTATCTCTGCTGTATAGGCTGAGCCACTACGCCCTGCTATAACGATGGCAGTTATCATAGGACCTAGCTCTCTGGTAATGGAGATGGCTACGGTATCTACGATGAACATATCGGCACCAAATTTTGCTAACTGTACGGAACCCTGATAGGAGATAACCATCCCCACAAGAAAAGAGGTAAGCCCTATAATCACAAGGGCATTAAAGCCTGATTGGTGGATGTGATAAACTATCTCTTTGTAACGAAAATCTTTAGGACGTTTAAAGATGTTGATAAATGCTAAAAATAGATGCCCTAAAAAAGTAACATAGTCTCGTATATCAACCAGTACTTCCATAGTGGTTTTACCTATTTTTTCAAACTCACTTACTTTTCTTGCTTCAACTAACGCTTCATCATGCTCTGTTAAGAGTCTATACATCTCTTTTTGATTGTTGCTATACCCTACTACATCTACCTCTACTTCTTCTTTAAAACGTTCAAGGTATTCTATAAACAAAAGTACCCCAGAAGAGTCAAAGTCTTCTACCCCAGAGAGATCCCAGACTATCTTTTTACTGCAAGGGACTTGACGCAGTTTTTGCTCTATTTGACGTACATTAGAGAGTGTCCATTCTCCTTTTGCACTAAGCTTTAAATAGTCCTGATTTACTTCATAGGTCAAAAACTGTGTCTTCATACTATCTATTATAGGTAAGATTAGATTAAGTTTTGCTATTAAATCCCATGAAAAACCTAAACATTGACCTTGGATTTAACGCTTACCAAAATCCTGAGTCCAATAGTTGGTATAATAACTGTCTACATCATATATATGTGCCATACCTACTTCTGTAAAAATTGGATTCATGATATTGGCACAATGTCCAGGACTACCCATCCATGCATCTACAGCTTCTTGTGCTTGATCCATCACTGTACCTGCAGCAATATTTTCACCATACGCTAACCAGCTTGTATAACCATTGTGTACAATTCTCTCTTCTTGACTACTCCCTATACCAGGATGAAGTGCCTGTGCAGCTATATCTGTATCTTCTCCAGAACCTGTATGAGAAAAAGTATTTGTTTTTGCCAAATCATTACTATGTTGCAATGCTGCTATATAAAGCTCATCACTCCAAGTAAGTGCAGCCACTGCTGGTTTAATACCTTCAATTCCACAATCTTGTGTCTCTCCCCTAGCCGTGTTTATCACATTTAGGTATGCTTGTTTTGTTACGGAATCAAGTGGAGGAACTTCTTGTAAAACAGCAGGAACAAAAGTAACTATATTGTCCATTATAATTGGTGCCCATACCGATTTTGAAATAGATTTATTTTTACTATTTTTTAGAACAAAAGAGCTAGTTTGAATATATGTTTCCGAATCACCTAGTTTAACTTCATCAGAAGCATATGAGACATTTATAAAAATGACACTAAATACTATATTTGTTAGTGAAAAAAACTTCATCTTTGTTATCCTTAAAATATATCTTATTATTTTATATTCTATAGTAATAAAATTTAATTTAATATTAGCTGTAGTATTAGGTAAGATTAGATTAAGTTTTGCTATAATAATCATACTAATAAGTAAGGTAAAATAGATGAATAATTTTGGTTTAGAGATTTGGAGTGACGATAATTTTATCATTCACAATGACACGATTAATGTCAACTATGCCTCTAAACCATCCCTGCTACAGATAACCCAAGAGATACGTGAAAGAGGATACAAAGGTCCTCTGCTTCTTCGTTTCCCTCACCTTATAGAAAAACAAATCTCTACGCTTTTTAACACCTTTGAAAAAGCCAAACAAGAGTTTAACTACCAAGGCTCTTTTCAAGCAGTCTTTCCACTTAAAGTCAACCAGTTTCCAAACTTTGTTGAGTCACTGATGGAGGTTTCAAAAGCCTATCATTATGGGCTTGAAGCGGGAAGTAAAGCTGAACTCATCATTGCTATGTCTAAAACCCCTTTGGGTGCACCCATCACGGTGAATGGATTTAAAGACAAAGAGATGATTTCACTTTGTTTCATCGCAGCAAAGATGGGACACAACATCACTGTAACTATAGAAGGTTTAGGTGAACTAGAGACCATCATACAAGTGAACCATACATTTAATGCTTCTGCTAAAAAACCTATCACACCAAAAATAGGTGTACGCATAAGGCTACACAGTTCGGGCATAGGCATTTGGGCGAAGAGTGGTGGTTACTCTTCTAAGTTTGGTCTTACCTCGACTGAACTACTTGAAGCCTATGAGATGATTAAAAAGCATAACCTACTAGAAAAACTATGGATGATACATTTCCACATAGGCTCACAGATGTCTGACATCGCTCCTCTTAAAAAAGCATTACGCGAAGCAGGAAACATCTATGCCGAACTCAAAAAACGTGGTGCAGATGCCTTAGGGGCTATCAACATTGGTGGAGGCTTGGCTGTTGAGTATAGCCAACATGAGGGTAAAACAGAACGCAACTACTCACTACAAGAATTTGCCAACGATGTGGTCTACCTGATGCAAGAGATAGCCAAAAGTAAAGGGGTTGCAGAACCTGACATCTTTACTGAGTCTGGGCGTTACATCGCAGCTTCCCATTCTGTACTTGTCGCTCCTGTGCTTGAACTTTTTTCGCAAGAGTACCATGAAAAAGGTTTACGTCTAAAAGAGGAGAACCCACCTCTTATAGAAGAACTACACGACCTCTACCGTTCACTCTCACCCAAACATGCCCGTGAGTACCTGCATGATGCACTAGACCACATGGAGAGCCTACTGACACTCTTTGATTTGGGCTACATTGACCTTGAAGACCGTTCAAACACAGAGATACTTGTCAATCTCATCATCAAGAAGTCTATCTTACTTTTACGGTCAGAGGGTACAGATGAACTTAAAAAACTTCAAGACCGCATACAAGAAAAGTACCTTGTAAACTTCTCTGCTTTTCAATCTTTACCCGACTTTTGGGGCTTGGCACAACAGTTTCCCATCGTACCTTTAAGTAAATTAGATGAAAAACCTACTAACCCCGCAAGTATTTGGGACATCACCTGTGACTCTGATGGAGAAATAGGTTTTAACCGTGATTTACCACTCTACCTACATGACATAGATGTGAGTAAAGAGGAGTATTTTTTAGCCTTTTTTCTTACTGGTGCATACCAAGAGGTACTAGGAATGAAACATAATCTTTTTACCCATCCTACTGAAGCTGTCATTACCTTCGATGATAAAGGGAAACATCATATAGAGCGTCTTATAGAAGCACAAAACCTCATGGATGTACTAGATGATTTAGATTACGATACTAATCTCATGGATAAAACACTTAAATACCGTATAGAAGAGTCTGAACACATTTCAAAAGAAGAAAAAAGAGAACTTTTAGGTAAACTTTACCTTTATTTAAGCGAAAATAGCTATCTTAAGACCATTCAAGCTATAGATGAAAGAGAATAATACTAAAAATGATAAAACTGTTTAAACTTATTAAAGAAGACTTTGCCAATGTTAAAAAAAATGACCCTGCTCTGCACTCTACTTTTGAACTCTTTTTTAACTACCCAGGTCTGTGGGCTATGTTCTTCTATAGAATTTCACACTCTATATACAACCTTGGATTACGGTTCCTGCCACGTTTCATTTCAGCACTTGGACTCTTTCTTACAACAATCGATATACATCCTGCCGCTAAACTTGGACGTAGAGTATTTATTGACCATGGGGTAGGTGTGGTTATAGGTGAAACAGTTATAATAGGCAATGATGTCCTTATCTACCAACAAGTAACACTAGGTGGGGTAAGTACTTCAAAGGGTAAACGTCACCCTACTTTAGAAGATAATGTACTCATCTCTGCTGGAGCAAAAGTACTGGGTAACATTACCATAGGTGCAAACTCAAAAGTAGGTGCAAACTCTGTTGTAGTTAAAGATGTGCCTGCTAATTCAACTGCCATAGGTATACCTGCTCGTGTACTTAAACGTGGCTATGACAAAACACCACTCAGCCACAATAAAATACCAGATGTCAACAAAGAGATATTTGAGTATCTCATTAAGCGTATTGAAGTACTTGAAGAAGCACTTCCTAAAGGAAAACAAGAAGGTATCAAGAAAAAAGACCATGAACTTGAAAAGATTTATGACAACTATATTCACTCTATGGACTAATAAGTTTTAGTTAAATTTCAATATTTATTCAATATTTATTTTTATCTAAGGTTAACTTTTAGAAAATAGGGTACAATAGTTGCGATGAAAGATGAGTTTCGAGTTCATTTTTCGTGTGTACTGTTAGTGTTCAAGCCCTTGCAAGACCCCGAAAGACTCTCTACATATTTATTTCACAAAACAAACATAAGGCAATAACAATGGCAACATTAGTAAACGGTACAGTTAAATGGTTCAACGATGAAAAAGGTTACGGATTTATCCAACAAGAGAATGGTGGAGACGATGTATTCGTACATTTCCGTCAAGTAAACAACGACAATGGTGGACGTGTAACATTGGCTGAAGGTCAAGCAGTTACATTTGAAGTTGGTGAAGGTCAAAAAGGCCCACAAGCTGAGAACGTAACACCTTGTTAAGTTAAATGTTTGCAGGTTTTCCTGCAAACACTACAAATATTTCTTCCCCCTCTTTTAATAATTCACTTTTAAATCTTTATCATACGCTATCTCAAATAGTACATCTATCTTTTGTGTTTCATTTGCACTCAATAGTATACTCATCTCAATTTGACCATCTTTTAATACTTTATACTCTATCTTATTTTTAGACTTCACACTTACAAGTTTTGAACTTATCTCTGTGGTCGTAGAAGTAGGAATACGTTCTATAAGTGTGAGTTCTTTGATTTTGTTAGATTTATTAGTAAGGGTAAGCGTAAAACCATCTTGTTTACGTGCAGTACCACCAAATATACCTGTTTGACGCTCTTTTTTAACGATGGGTTTACGGAGTATCTGTATATCATCTTCTATTTTAGTGTAAAGATTGTACTTCTCTTTTCTATACTCTCCTACTGCATGTTCGTTGATGACTTCTTTACCTGACGTTACTTTCCAACTGTTAGAGTCTATCTGATACTTAGGGGTAAAAGAACAGACATGAAATGCTTTTGTATTTCTATAAGGATAAGCCTTTACCTCACATTCAAGTGCTGTAGTCCATGAGAGTACTTTCACTTCTAAAGGGAGACCTGTTGAGGGCAAGTTAAGATTTTTGATTTTATATTCTCTTGCATCTTCATAGCTCACTGTTGGTTCAGGCATTATATTACTTGCACCCACAACACTATCTGCCTCCATAGCAAGCTCCATCATAGGTGCAGACTTTGCCATAGATTTTTTATACATTTTTCTTGGTCTTGGTTCATATTTACTTACTATCCATGGTGAAAAATGTATAGGACGAACATATTGGCTAGCAGACCGATAGTAAAACATCGCTGTATCTGCTTGTATATCTACACCACTTCTATTAAGTATGCTTAAGTTTTGTGTAACGGTAAGTTGTTTTTCTTCCAAGTTTGCTTCATACGATGTGGAAAAAGAGACATGTCCATACGGTATAGTAAGAGTCAGTTCATTACTACAAAGTGTCTCTGTTTTTTGTGCTATTTTACTTGGTGCTTGCCTACGGAACAGAGCTTCTTCTTGTTGAAAGTTTTGCATCAAAACTTCTTTTTTAGCCCCTAACATAGCTTGTTCTTCTCCTATGAGTTTAGCCGACAATATCCATTGACTTGCATCTATTTCTGTAGGTTGGGGTAAAGAGATAAACTTTTCCAATACTCTAATATTGGCTTCATTTACAATCATCTCTTGTTTAATCGTATCTAAACGATTAGAAACTTCACACAGTCTAGCCTCTTTAGGGCAAAGCGTCATCGGTAAAAGAGAGACATTACTCCCTTCACACTTAGCACTCACCCCTTTTGTAAAGCCTATAAAGCTTGTACTAGGTATGGTATTATAAAATGTTTTATCTTGATAAACTGCTAAAGAAGAAGCATAAGAAAGCCCTCCTGAAATAAAGAGTCCAATAAGTGTTTTTTGTAATGTCATAATTATCCTTCAATATGTGAATAGATAATTATAGCCAATTATTTGCTAGTATTATTCTTTTGTAGTTTTGAAAGGTAATGACTGTTTTTAATTTGAAGATAGTCATAAATGGCTTTTACCTCTTCATCTGTAAGATAGTAACGTGGCATTACTTTATGATAGGAATTGACAGAGTATATCATCTCCTTTAAACTCTTCTTACGTATATCTGCTCCACTAAGTACTTGTTTTCCATCAACATCTTTATAACTCACTATAACCCTGCCCTCGCCACTGTTGCCATGACACTGAGCACAGCTAACCCCTCTAGGATTGGCATACAGCATCTCACCATATTCATAGTGAGAAATGAAATCTTCTTGGGCAGACAATATAAAAGGTATAAGTATCAATAATAGTCGTTTCATGATGTGTTACGTTTACTCTCCATAAAAGTATTTTCGATATAATACCTTAAATTTATTATAAGGGCACGCTAGTATGCAACTTATCGATGGAAAATCCTTAGCAAACAAGGTACAAACGAACGTAAGTTCTGAAGTAGAACAACTCAAACTTGAAAAAAACATTGTCCCTGGACTTGCCGTGATACTCATAGGAGATGACCCAGCAAGCCACGCCTATGTTAAGATGAAAGCAAAAGCCTGTGAAAAAGTAGGATTTTACTCTATCACACATAACATGCCCGATACCATCAGTCAAGATGAAATTATAGCAACCATTGATATGATGAACAAAAACCCTCGTATAGATGGTATTTTGGTACAACTCCCACTTCCAAAACATGTAGACACAGACAAAATCTTAGAGGTCATAGACCCTAAAAAAGATGTGGATGGTTTTCATGCTTACAATGTAGGAAGACTCGTTACTAACCTAGATAGCTTTGTAGCCTGTACACCACTAGGTGTGATGAAGATGTTTGAAGAGTATGAGATAGAACTACAAGGGCAAGATGTCTGTGTCGTAGGTGCAAGTAACATCGTAGGTAAACCTATGGCTTCTTTGCTTCTCAATGCCGATGCTACAGTAACCATCACTCACATACATACCAAAGACCTCAAAGCACACACTTCTAAAGCCGACATTATTGTGGTGGGTGTAGGCGTACCAGGGCTTATCAAAGAAGATATGGTTAAAGAGGGAGCTATCGTGATAGACATTGGCATCAACCGTATAGCAGATGGTTCACTCGTAGGAGATGTTGACTTCGATAATGTAAGTAAGAAATGTTCTTACATCACACCCGTACCTGGTGGAGTAGGTCCCATGACCATTGCGATGCTTCTGTCTAACACACTCAAAGCTGCAAAGGCTAGAACATAATGGAAAACCTCAAAAAGTTTTTAGCAGCCTTTAGTCGTTTTGCTGGGTCGTGGACTGGTACATTTATTATTGTTCTTTTTCTTATCTTTTTTGTGGCACAGTCTTTTGTCATTCCCTCAGGTTCTATGAAACGTACACAGCTCATAGGTGACTTTCTTTTTGCAAAGAAGTTCTCTTATGGTATCCCTATTCCACACTTGCCTTGGTTAGAGATACCCCTACTTCCTGATTTTAATGACAATGGTCACCTCATAGAAGGTCCCCGTCCCAAAAGAGAAGACATTGTCATCTTTCGTAATCCAAAAACACCTAAAGTTCACTTCGTAAAGCGTTGTGTTGCTGTAGGAGGAGATGAGATACTCTTTGCAGATAAGAAGTTAATGCTTCATTTCCATGAGGGGGATGCATACATCAAAGCAAACTACCCTAAAGATAAAATCATTACACTTTACGACAAACTGTGGGTAGTCAATCCTTATATGAGTAAATACCCTGGTATACAATACACACCAGAGGGTATGAATGGTTTTGAATACCTAACCAGAGCCTATAACTATAACAAAGAGATAGATATGAGTATAAGACGTATCACTCATCCTGATGGAAGTGAGGGGCATCTCTTTTACAAAAAAGTAGAGCCAGACCACTTCTACATGGTAGGAGACAATCGTGACAACTCTAATGACAGCCGTTTTTGGGGTTCAGTTCCGTACAAACTTATCGTTGGAAAGCCTTGGCTTATCTATATGAGTATTGAGTTTCGCTCTTATGACCAAGTCTCTAATGGTATAGGTGGGGGAAGAGACCACGACAAGCTTTACCGTGTCTGTCCAGATATGGACATTGATTCAGATGCATGTGAGAGCTTATGGAACAAACAACGCTACACCATACGCTGGGGACGTGTAGGAAGACTCATAGAGTCCATACAACTTGAAGCACCGATAGAATAAGTAAAGGAAAAAGAGTGAAAAAATTTTACATCGCAACTGACCACGCAGGATATGCCCTAAAAGCCTATGTGAAAGATTTTGTACAAGAGTTAGGACATCAAATCATTGACCTTGGACCTGACTCTGCTGACCGTGTAGACTACCCAGACTTTGCTAAAAAATGTGCAGATGCTGTACTTTCTGATGAAGGAAGTTTTGGCATACTCATCTGTGGTACAGGCATAGGCATAAGCATCGCTGCAAACAAAGTAGCAGGTATTCGTGCCGCACTCTGTCATGACACCTACACCGCCAAACTCACACGCCAACACAACGATGCAAACATCTTATGTTTTGGTGAACGTGTCATAGGCAAAGGGGTGATAGAAGACATGATAGAAGTTTTTGCCAACACAGAGTTTGAAGGTGGCAGACATGCTGGACGTGTGGCTAAAATAGAAGGCTGTTCACTTGGTTCAAATCTAGGCTAACACGCGTAAGCAATTAGACCATTAATCACGCAAAGCGTGCCTCTGTCACAACGAACGACCTTGTAAACGAAGTGATTCGAGAGTTGTGACGCTTTTTGCTCTACTTTTATAAAAAAGTAGAAAAGAAACACCGCCACAAGTAAC
>JAMONG010000112.1 GCA_027066595.1 Sulfurovum sp. | reverse complement strand
ATTGCCCAAGGTTCTATCTTTGTGATGATGAATGCTAAAAATAGACTCATTCAAACACAAAAATCTCTACTTCAAACACAAAAAACCATTAACACTCAAAAAATAGATTTACGTTTTATACAAGGAGACTACAATGACTAAGATTTTACTACTACTTTTGCCACTCATAGGCTTTGCATCGGCTATCAAAGTAGAACATGCAGCACTTAGACCTCTAGGTAAGATTGTCAAGACCAATGCAGAGATTACACAACTCTCAGACCAAAAGCAAGAGATAGTCTCTCGTCTTACAGGACACTTAGAGCATTATTTCGTCCAAGCAGGAGCATATGTTAAAGCGGGAGATAAAGTAGCACTCATAGAGTCTATAGAGCTTTCAAAAATGACAGCTGCCTACTTAGCACTCAACCAACAAGCCAAAGCTGCACAGATTCAAAAAGATGCAAGTACAAAACTCAATAAAAAAGGACTCTCCTCCCAAAATGATGTCAATAATGCCATCATCGCCCTTGAAGAGATACGTTCAAAACAAAATGCATTGGCTTCTCAACTTGAATCTTTAGGACTTAAACCCTCTACACTCACAGAAGCTACTGATAAATTTACCATTTATGCCCATGCAGATGGTGTGGTAGCTAAAATCATCGCCCCTCTACACTCAAATGTCAATGCACAAACACTGCTTATGACACTTGTAAATCAAAGTGCCTACTATGCCATAGCCTACTTAGGTGTACAAGATGCTATGAGGGTAAATAAAGAGACAAAAGGTTGGATACGCGTTGCAGATACAAACTACCCTACCCACTTTGTACAACTCTTACCTAACATTGACCCAGAGACACAACGTGCAAAAGTACTTTTTCAAATAGATAAAAGTCCAAGTAATCTTCTTTTAGGTGCATTTGTTGAGATAGATATATCACTAGCTCCGACACAAAATGTTGTGATGGTAAAAAAATCTGCTCTTACCCTTTATAAAGGTGAGTGGGTTGTTTTTACAGAAAACGAACATGAAGAAGCAGGACACCACGAAGAAAAGTCTGACCATGAAAATGAAGAAGCATCACATGACGAGCATGACCATGATGCACATGGTGGACATGATGAACATGAGGAAGAGGAAGCACCTTATGAAGCAAATGTTGTGGAAGTCATCACCTATGTGGGTGATTACATCGCTATTAAAGGTCTAAAAGCAGGTGAAGAGTATGTAAGTGATGGTGTTTACTTTGTAAAATCAATGCTACTCAAGTCTTCTCTTGGCGAACACGGTCACTAGGAAATGAAGATGAACAGATTCTTTAAACTACTTATACAGTATAAATTCCTTGTGCTCGCACTGTTTATAGCCATCTCTGGTTTTGGTTATAAAGCGTATCAAGACATCCCTGTGGATGCTTTTCCAGACATTACACCTAAACAGGTAGTCATTTACACAGAGTCTGTGGGTAACTCTGCAGAGGACATAGAAAAGCTTATCACCTACCCCATCGAGTCTGCCATGTCAGGTTTACCTGGTGTGAAGATGATACTTTCAAACTCTATGTTTGGGCTTTCTTATGTAAGTATCTTTTTTGAAGATGACTATGACACTTACTTGTTACGTCAACTTGTGACTGAAAGACTTAACACTATAGACATACCAAAAGGCTGGGGAAGCCCAGTGATGGGTCCAAATACCACAGGACTAGGACAAGTACTTTGGTATGCACTAGGAGATAAAAAAAAGCAATACTCTTTAACACAACTTCGTCAAATGCATGAATACAGTGTCACCCCCTTACTTAAATCGGTAGATGGTGTGGAAGAAGTCATCTCATGGGGTGGCTACCAAAAACAATATGAAGTACTCATAGACCCAAAACGTCTTCAAGCTGTAGATGTAACCTATAATGAAATCATAGAGGCTCTCGAACAGTCTAACCAATCTGTAGGTGGACAATACTTAGAGTTTAACCGCGAGCAGTACCTCATACGTGGAGCAGGACTCTACCAAAGTATGGATGATATACGAAACACAGTCATACGTACAAAAGATGCGAAAACAGTGACTATTAACGATGTAGCCACCGTACAAGAGGGAAAAGCACCTCGTTTTGGTGCAGTCTCGGTAGATGGCAAAGAGCGTGTCTTTGGTATGGTACTTCAACGCTCAGGTACAAATGCTGCTAAAGTTGTTGACCTTATCAAAGCTAAAATGCCTTTAGTTAATGCTTCTCTGCCTGAAGGTGTAAGTTTAGAGGTTATCTACGACAGAACAGAGATTACCCACAAAGCAGTAAGCACCATGACTTCTGCTTTAACTACAGGGTCAATTTTAGTGGCTATTGTTCTGTTTTTATTTTTGTTTGAGTTACGTTCAGCATTTATCGTGATACTCTCTTTACCTGTTTCCCTACTCATCGCTTTTTTACTCATGCAAGAGTATGGCATCTCAGCAAACCTCATGAGTCTTTCAGGTCTTGCCATAGCCATAGGGATGATAGTCGATGGTACCATCGTTGTGGTAGAAAACTCCTTTAGACTACTACATGACAACCCCGATGCTTCACGTGCAGATGTCATAGCAGAGGCTACAGCAGAAGTGGCTAAGCCAGTTCTTTTTGCCCTACTCATCATCGCAACTGTGTTTATACCACTTCTAAGTCTTGAAGGACTTGCTGGAAAACTCTACACACCTATGGCACTTG
>JAMONG010000111.1 GCA_027066595.1 Sulfurovum sp. | reverse complement strand
AAGTATCATAAAATGGATTTTTTCTTTGTGTGTGGGTGAGAGTGATTGGTATTGATGTATGGGTTGGAGTATGGTTATATAGGACTTTGGAAAAGGCATGGCTTTGATTTTCTTGTATCTTGACATGCGACGAAAGTAACGTACACTTTTCCAAACAAGAAAAAGAGCAACAAGAGCAAAAATAAATTGTATGAGTATAAGATAATAGATGTCATTGCCTTAGTAATTTTATAGTAAAAGTGTATCACTACAAGTGTAACACTTTTTACTTCAGGTTTTTATGATTTTATGGACTATAGTTTTGCTATAATCCCACATGTTAAAATACCTACAATCCTACGATACTAAACTCCAAGCACAAGTGCAACAGCTCATAGATAATGAGACCCTAGGAAAGTACTTACTTTCTAAATACTCTAAAGTACATAGCTATGCTTCTGACAAGGCCTTGTATGGGTATGTAATGGATCTTAAAAATGCCAGTATGAAGGGTGGCTCTCCTGTGGCTAAGGTGATGTACGACACTAAGATACGTGATGTTAATGCCGCTTTGGGTACACACACTTATGTGAGTAGGGTACAAGGTGGGAAGCTTAAGGCAAAGCATGAGATACGCATAGCGCACATCTTTAAGCAGATGCCTGAGCCATTTTTAAAGATGATAGTCACCCATGAACTAGCCCATCTCAAAATAAAAGAACATAACAAAGCCTTTTATAAACTGTGTGAACACATGGAACCTGTATACCATCAGTTAGAGTTTGATTTACGCTTGTATTTGACCCATAAAGAGATGTTTGGGACTTTGTGGTAGAACTGTTTCTTATTCACACCAAATATAAGCTATAATCACATTATTAAAACAAGGCTAAACCATGTCTAAACGTCCAACACTATTACAACATTTTCGCTCTTTTGCGTATCAGAACAATATCAAAGAATTTGATAAGGCATTAGAGTACTTTACCGTGTTTGGTGGTACAGGGTGGGATGTTGATGTCTCTAAGAGTGTGGCAACTCTCATCGAGGAAAAGATACTTTCTAACTATGAAGCGTTACATGATAGTATGACACGGTACACACACAATAATGGCTTGTATCATATGATATTGAGCATTATTGCATTGGGTGTGAACTATGAAAATGATGTGTTCAAAAAAGCCAAAGTAGGTAAAGATAAGGGTGAAGAGGCAATAGACTACTTGGAAAGTAAAAGTTTAATCAAGTTTGATTTGTCTGTAGAAAAACCTTTAGTTGAGGGTGGTGGTAAGTCAGATAGAATTTTGTTTGAGTTGCCTTTTATGCGTTTTTGGTTTGCTATGATTTCTCCTAACTACCAAAATATCGTGGAAGGTGACTATGATGAGTTTGCTACGAAGTGGCATAAAACAAGAGACAACTTTTCTATCTTACTTTCTAATCTTTTACTCCGAGATTTGGTGAAAGAAACATTGAACGCTAAGTTAGAGAATGATCGCATAGTAAAAATAGGTAGCTACTACGATAAAAAAGTAGAGATAGACATACTAGCCAAGAGAAAGTCAGGGGCTATGATAGCGGTTGCGTGTAAATACTCTAAAGAGCCAGCAAAGTCTAACATGATGCATACGCTTATAGAAAAGTGTGCAAAAGCAGAACTAGAGATTGCTGATTATGGACTTTTTTCTAAAAATGGATTTACCCCAGAAGTTGAAGCATTAAAAGAGAAGGAGGTGGTGTTGCTATCTACTACAGAACTTTCTTTACTACTAGATGACTTGGGCGAAGATGATTTGTTGAAGTATACAAATAAAAAATACTAAAAAGTGACATGCAGATATGAAGTGCTAAAGTTTATTTTCTAAAAGTCAGTTCACATACCACTTGTGCATGGTCAGAGGTTAGTAACGAGCCATCTGGGTTTCCTTGCAGATGCTCATCTAAGACGGCATAGTTTGTCACTTCTGCAATGTCTTCTTCATATTCTTTACTCAAATTTTTTGAGATGAAAATATAGTCTAAGACATTTCCTTTTCCCAGAAAGTAACTTGTTGCTTTTCGTTCAGGTTCTTTGGCTTCGGGATGAGGGTTGTATACTTCTTGTGTGTAGTGATAGCTGGCATCCTCTAAGAGGTAGCTCTCTTTTCTTGTGTCGTCATGGTACTTGTAATTTGTAAGAGCCTCTATGGTGAGTGAGAACTCTTTGTCGTTTAGGTCACAGAGCAGTACAGCAGGTTTGCTTTTGGACTTTCTGATGTCATAGAAAAGAGAGGAGGCTTCACAGAGTCTTTGTTGCAATGAGACAGAGTGCTTGTCTGTGAGTGTTTGAAAGATAAGCTCTTTTTTATGACTTAGGCTATCGGTATCTTTAAAGGTATACTCAAAAGCATTGTCTCTGTTTGATTTGAGGTGGCAAACATAGACTAAAAGCTCTTGAGCATTAGGCAGGGTGATGGTTGCTTTTATGGGTGCTCTTGAAAATGTAAAATGCCCTTTAAATCCATGATTTCTAAGACTAGGTGAGTGAGGTCTTACTTTTTGTAAGTTGACTATGGGGTACTTAGAGGCTAAGGCAACTGTGGTTGTGACGTACTTCTTGGGGTTGTTAGTACTTAGTTTGGCTACATCGGCTGTAGTAAAATAGGCAAAGCCCAACTCTTTCACAAGACGCTCTAAGGCATCTTGTGAAAATACCTCTTGAAAGCCTATGATATC
>JAMONG010000110.1 GCA_027066595.1 Sulfurovum sp. | reverse complement strand
GTCATACCAAGAGAGTACTTTTACCATGTTATTACCGATGACTTGAATGGTATCAAGTGGTACAACAGTACTAAGCTCTTCACCTACAAAGTCCATAGAAACTCTATACTCTTCATCTACACCTAAGATGCCTTTTTGAGAACCTTCTGATGCTACTTTAAAGGCATTTTGTACCTCTTCAACCGTTACATCTTTGGCAAGTGTCACAGTTAAGTCTATCATCGAGACATCTGCAGTAGGTACACGTATGGCCTGTCCGTTGATTTTACCTGTAAGGCTTGGAAGCACTTTAGAGATGGCTTTTGCCGCTCCTGTCGTTGTAGGTACAAGGTTTACTGCACCACTTCGTCCTTTTCTTGGGTCTTTTTTATGTTTTGCATCAAGTATGGGTTGTGATGATGTGTAAGAGTGGATAGTTGTCATCAATGCATTTTCTATACCAAAGGCATCGTCAAGTACTTTAGCAACAGGAGCTAAACCATTGGTTGTACAGCTTGCATTTGAAACCACTGCTTGCCCTGCATACTCATCTGCATTTGCTCCCAAAACAAAAGTGGCTGTATCATCTTTAGCAGGTGCTGAGAAAAGTACTTTTTTTACACCATTGTCAAGATAAGGCTGTACAGACTCCGCTGTTAGAAATGCTCCTGTACATTCGAGTACTACTTCTACTCCCACAGAAGCAAAGTCTATTTTACTTAAATCACGCTCTGCAAATATTTTTGCTTTTGTCTTGCCAATATTCAAGTATCCATTAGATACAGATACATCATTACGTCTACCATGAACTGAATCGTATTTGACGTTGTATTCAAGCATCTCTTCACTACCAGATGCATTAACTGCAACGAGTTCAATGTCATCTCTATCAGCAATGATACGTGCAACACATCTACCGATTCTACCTAGTCCGTTTATTGCTACTTTTACAGCCATTGTTTGCCCTTAGTGATATTATGTTAAAATTACGCAATTTTACAGTAAATGAGGTTAGCATTTGGTTAATCAACCTAAGCCAGTAGTAGCAATCTTTGGTGGGTCTTTCGACCCTCCGCATAAGGGACATCAACAAATTGTTGATACCGCTATCAAAAACTTGGATATTGACAAACTTCTTGTGGTTCCTGCCTACCTAAACCCTTTCAAAACTTCTTCTTTAGCATCTGCATCGAAGCGATTAGAATGGTGTCGAACACTATTTTCGCATACTCCCAAAGTCATTGTGGAGGATTATGAAATAGTACAAGGTCAAAGTACCACAACTTCACAAACTGTAAAACATTTTAACATGACATACACTGTCAAGTATCTTATCGTAGGTGCTGACAATCTCTCGACATTGTCAAAATGGCACGCATTTGAAGCACTTAATGCTCAAGTGACATGGGTCATCGTGACAAGAGAAGGATATGACTTGGTTGTAGATGGGTTAAGAGAGTGGACTCTCTTAACCCTTAATACAGCTATTTCTTCTACAAAAATACGAGAAGAAAAAGATGTAAGTCATGTTGACATGAAGATTGAAAAATCTGTAAAGAAAACCTTAAAGGAAACAAGTAAATGACAATAGAAGAAAGAGTAGAAAGTATCGTAACGATACTTGATGATAAAAAAGCAGAAGAGATAGAAGTATTTAACCTTGAAGAGGCAGATTACATTGCAAAACGTGTAGTCATTGCAAACTCACTCAATGGTAAACATACATTAGCACTTTACGACCATCTCAAAAAAGGTCTTAAACCACAAGGCGATGTGTTCTTAGCTTCAGATACAAGTGATGAATGGGTTGTTGCTGATTTGGGTGATATTTTGATTCATATTATGATACCTGAGTATAGACAAAGATATTCACTAGAGCAATTTTTATCTGAATTAGTAGCAAATCAAAAGAAAAATAAAGATATAGATCCTGCGTAAACATTTAGACAAGCTCAATGATCGATACATATCGATGACTGAGCTTGTCTAAGTCAGGGTAATTCATGTCCTGAGCCAGTCAAAAGTTCAAGTAATAAAAACAATCCAATCGTCACCACTGGCGAAAATATCACCCACCAATAATACTTATCTCGTATCAGATACACAAGTAAGGCACCCCATGCACTGACAATAAGAATAACATGTGCTATGAAGAGAGGTATAACCTGTCTCGTAAGATTACCCACAACAGCCAAAGAGAGTATCACGCCAAAAGTAGCTAAAGCAATTAAAAGTTTTTTAACATCTTTATTTCTACTATATTGAAAAAATATAGCTCCAAAAGTTAATAAAATAACGATAACAAGTAATGCTTTCATCTCATACTTCTCCTAGAGTTTTTCTACAACCTTGATACCAAGTATATCTAAGCCTTGCTTTATGGTTTTGGCTGTTAGGTCTGCCAATTGTAGACGACTCATCTTTGTTTGGTCATCAACGCCTGGTTTAAGTATAGGGTTTTGCTCATAAAAACGCATAAAGAGTGTCACTAACTCATAGAGGTACGTTGTTATCTGATTTGGACTAGCATCTACTGCTGCACGGTTTAAGACATCTTCAAAACGTAGTAACATAGTAGAGAGTCTATGCTCCAAGGCATCCCCAATGATAATCTCTCCATCTATAGGTGCATTATGCTTTCTAAAGATACTCTGTATTCTTGCATATCCATACTGCATGTAAAGTGATGTGTTACCTTCAAAAGAGAGCATTTTGTCCCAGTTAAAGATGTAGTTA
>JAMONG010000109.1 GCA_027066595.1 Sulfurovum sp. | reverse complement strand
GATGCGTTTTGAGAGTGCTAAGTAAGAAGCAGTTGTGCCGTAAGGTGTCTCTATAAGCCCTTGCCACACAGACTTTTGAAAGTCAGTTCCCACAAGTTGTAAGGGTATATCAAACACTTTTCGCTCTGCTGCGAAATACTCCTTCATCTGTCTCATCGTCTCTTCTATCACCTCTGAACTTTGCTCTATATACTCAGCCTTTAAGCCTTTTTGTAAACGATTGTCTATCGTTGTACGCATACGTCTATACTTCCAGTCTGCCATGCAGAGTTTACCTTCATATGAGCCTAGTAGTATGTCACCTACTGGGCTTTTGTAGGTTTGTATTTCTATATATTGCATAAACACTCCACTATTTTCTTATTTGTGAAAAAACATATCCATTTTTTTCCTGTGATGTATGACAACTGACACACATTTTTTGTACATCTACAACCAATCGCTCTTCTGTATTACCGTTAAACGCCTCATATCCCCACCCATGGGTTTTTTTAAATTTTTTACTCTGCTTTTCCATAACAGCTACATAAATACGACTTGTTTCACCTATAGTAGCATTTACATCTTCATAATTTAGAAAATCTAAAGCTATAATAGAACCATCTTCAAATTTCCCTACTTTATACCCCTCATATGCTTTGTCATTTGCGTAAATATGATGTATTCCATGAAAAATCTCTGCCATAGGGTGTTCTGGTTTGATTATCATTGTTTTTACATGTTTCCACTCTTTATAATTTTGAGGATATACTACCTTGCTCTCTTCAGCACCTAATATTGTGCTAGAGATTAGTAAAGTCGTCATTGCTAATTTTATCATCTTATACTCCTATTATTTTGTAAGATAATAGAACTATAACACCTTAAAAAACCTTTGTCATTCACCTAGATTCATTTTCTTAATTTACTCAAAGTTTGAGGAGCAATGCCTAAATACGAAGCAATGTGGTAAGATTTAACTTTATCAAAAATATTTGGATATTCATCTAAGAGCCTTTTGTACTTCTCTTCTACATTTTCAGACATTAAAGAGATGACTCTTTTGTAAGTCGCTGCAAAGTAGGTATCATGTAACCATATACGAGTTAGATACTCCCACTTTTTCTTTTGAGATATTATCTTCTCTAATTTATCTAAATGTATCACATAAAAAGTAGCATCTTCAAGTATCTCAAAATGAAGCAATGAACCCTCATTTTCATAATGACTCACGCTATCGTCCATAAAATGATTTAGCCCATGTTTACTCTTGCCTCTAAAATAGAGTTGCCAAGTAAAATCACGCCCTTTCATATCGGTAAAATAAGAACGTGCCAAACCACTTTTTATAAACCAAATATCAGAAAAAACATCACCTGCATGATGAACAATATCGCCTTTTTTAAGTGTTTTTTTTACACATTGATTGGCAAAGTCTTGCCATTCATCATCTAACACATCCACATACTGCTCTATCATTTTTCTTAAATATCTCATTTATTTTTAACCACCCAATAAGGCTTTTTCTTCCCTTTCTCAATAAAAGAAAACCCTTCAGCTTCAAGCAAAGCCATTTGTTCTTCAGGAGCGTTGGGGTATTTGGGTTTAAGTTCGCCACAACTTCCAAGTGTTCGCCACCATGGTGTGTCGTCACTTTCATCTTCTTCTATGGCATAGGCTACGATGTTCATGAGTATGCCTACCGTGTAAGGACAGGCTATGTCAACCTTGTGTTTCCTTGCCAGTACATCACAAAGTTCTTTGGCTGTCATCACCTCACCTTGGGGTATGCTACGCATCACTTCACGTATCTCCAGTGGAGAGGGTAACACCTGCATACCCTCTCCAAATGACTTCACCATATCAGGAGCTATGGGCTTGATGATGGGGTGTTTAGGGTATGAGTGTCGCATTTGCTCTTGGTAGGTTTTTTTAGGCATTACTCTACTCCTATATATATCTCAGCTTCACTCTCATTCAAATACAACTCATAGTCTGTTTTATACGCTCTTACTTCTTTACAATGCTCATCAGAAAAATATGTCCATATCTCTCCCCAAGTATCTATGACAGCTTGTGGTAGTTCACCATTGGTTTTAAAACATAGATAATTTCCTTCTTCTAAAGTCACCTTTTCTAGTGCATCATTTACTACTTCAGACCCTGCAAAAACATCAAACTCACCAAAGGCATCTGATGCATAGTTGGCATAGACACCATACCCTTGTGTTCCCTCTGGTAAAGTAGGTAATATTTTAGCAAAATATTCACCCCAAAGAGCCCCTATTTTAGCTGTTTCTGGGTTCATTTCTTTTTCATTAGTCGTGCGTACTTTTAATCCATAGATTGTTTTACTTTTTTGTGTTACTTTTGTCATTTTTTCTCCTTTATTGTATAGGTATATAAATTTTCGTCTTCAAATTCTCAAGCTTTGTACACTTAGGGTCACAGTTCAAGTACTTCTCAAAAGGTGACTTGTCTGCCATGCTCATCTCATCGACTCTTTACTTCCAAGCTTTTGTTTTCCAACAACCCTAACAAAATATAGATAAGATAAATCACCCCAAACATCTCTAAACTCTCTTCAATAGTATAAAACGTACTATAAAGTACCCCCTTTGTACCATGCATGCTTGATTCGTTTGCTCCTAAGAGTTCAAAGCCTATCGCACCAGAGAGGAAGATAGCCGCAGCACCCATAAATGACCAAAATATCTTTTTCTCCATTTTTAAGAAAAAACGC
>JAMONG010000108.1 GCA_027066595.1 Sulfurovum sp. | reverse complement strand
TCTGGTACGATTTCACTTTGTGCTTCTATGGCTGTTTCTATAATCTCTTTTGTTTTTGTTTCCATTCTTTTTCCCTTTGTGTAAATGTATGGTTAAAGTGTAGCAAAGCTAAACTTTAATCTCTTAGCCTTTTATCTGCTCTTTGAGTACATCTATATGTACATCAAGGTCAAAAGCATTGTTTTGTTTAAGACGTATGAGTTCTTTGTCTAGCTTCTCTTCTACTTCATCCATGAGCGTGTGTAGTCTCTCTCTTGTGTCGCTGGTGATGTCTGCTTCATCTAACTCCACATACGACTGTGTGACTTTAGCGATGCCATCGATGTAGACGATGAGAAACTTCCTAGCCACTCGGACATCTTTAGGGTCTTCTTGGATTGTTTGTAAAATATGCTTTGCTTTGGTCAGGGCAGTGGTAATTTTCTTTTGTAATGGCAACTCTTTGATTTTGGAGATATTGGCTTCGATGCTAGAGAGTTTTTCTTTTGCTTCGTTGATGGTCTCTAACACAAATTCTGCAGAGATGTCACCTAAGTTTTCTAACTTATCTTCTTTAGGGTCAAACCCATAGTATAGATAGTACCCAACTGTAGCGATGAGTGCTAAGAACCCAGACTTTACTAGCGGCTCTCCTCCTGTGACAAAGGCAGTAAAAAAGGTGGAGATACCCAGTAGGTAACCTGCGAACATTTTGTAGGGTACTTTAGGTGCTTTGGTAAAGATGCTTGCATGGTAGGCTTGTTCTTGCATAAACCCTTTTTTTGCGAGTCGTGCAACAGCTAAAAAGAGAAAAAAACTCACCCCATTAAGTAAAAAGGCTTGAATATTTGTCTGAAAAAGTGCAAGTACCACAGCAACAAAAAGAGGTACTAAAAATATGTAGAGCAGTGTCCCTTTACTATAGTTTAGTTTTGAGGGTTGTTGAGGGTTGTAACGTTTGGCTTTAGAGATAGACATACATTACTCCTAAAAAAGATTTGCAAGTGGATACCACACTGCAAATCCCGCTGAAAAGAGCATAAAAATAAGCCCCAATGACTTTTTTAACCTAGGTGATAACATTCTTCTTCTCCCTGTATTTTATATAGGGTTATTTTATCTTGGAATTGTGAATAGAAAGTGAATGGCTTAGATTACCATATCTACATCATCATGGTCTTCAAAGTATTTAAAGATTCTATTGCGTTCTTCTTCTGTCTCTACGGTGCATGAAGCGTTGTAGCTGTGGAATTTACCTGTTTTTGAGGCATTGCCTAATTTACAGCTATGCTTTTTGTCACCCTCTATTTTCATAATCTCTTTAATACATTTTTCTAAAGCCTCTTTGTCTCTACCTATAATCTTAAAGCCCCACTTTGTAGGGTAGTTTATCTCTGGTCTTTCGGGCATATCTTTATCTAAAATTTTCATGGGTTCTCCTATCTGTTAAAATCGCCAGAGTTTCCACCTGACTTATGTTCTAGCTGTACATTTTTGATGACCATACCTTTGTCGATGGCTTTGAGCATATCGTAAATGGTAAGTAGCCCTACGCTTACGCCTGTGAGGGCTTCCATCTCTACACCTGTTTGACCGTTAAGTTTTGTGGTCACGGTAAGTTTAAAACCTGGGAGTTCTGGGAGTTCTTCTATGTCTGTTTTTACGGATGTTATCATCAGTGGGTGACACATGGGGATGAGTGTTGAGGTCTGCTTGACTGCTTGTATGGCAGCGATGACAGCAGTCTGGAGGACTGGTCCTTTTTTTGCAGTATTTGCTACGACTGCATCAAAAGCAGGCTGTCCTACTTCTATGATGCCTGAAGCTGTGGCGATACGAGTGGTGGCATCTTTGCCTCCTACGTCTACCATTTTGGGTTTGTTTTGTTCGTCTAGGTGTGTTAAGTTCACGTCTTGTGCCTTGGTATGATTTGTAAGTATTTTAACATAAAAGGGTTCAAAAAGCGATAAATGACGAAATAAATATCTAAAAACTTGACTTTATTCGTTAAATAAGATAAGATTATCAAAACTTTAAAGGATTCTTATGGTTTATGCATATATGAGGCAGGTGCCGATATTGGAACATTTGGCCGCACAAAAGAATGATATTTTAACTTTAGCCTACCAAAAAGATATCGCTATTACACAAGAAGTTGTGGAGTATGCAACAAGAGATTTACGTATAGATGAACGTAAAGATTTTGAAAACTTTTTAAAGTCTTTAGGTGAGGGAGAGTACACGGTGATTGTCTCTTCTTTATCTGTATTGAGCACACGTGTGGAAGAGTTGGTTAAAGTGATTAACTGTATGTTAAGCCATGAGGTTGACTTGTGGGTGTGTGATGCCAATTTATGCATCAATGCACAAAGCCATATGAACGAAGTCTTTCCTTTACTTGAAAAACAACGTAAAAAACCAGAAGAAGAGAGACAGATAGGCAGACCCAAAGGGAGTAAGTCTAGTTCAAAGTTCGACATTTACCATAGTGAAATCATGACGATGCTTTCACAAAAGCAGAATGTTTCAGCCATCGCTAGGGTACTTGATGTAAGTCGCTCTTCACTCAAAGACTACATCGAATCAAGAGGCTTAAAAAGTTTAGTAGCAAGCATCGGTTCGGCAGTCAAGAACTTAGAAGACAAAGAGGTGGACAATATAGTACTTATTTGTCCTTTTGAAGCAGAAGCATTAGCCGCAGAAAAGGTATCGTAATGGAAGCAACATTGACAGAGCAAGAGCCAAAAAAGAAAAAAAATC
>JAMONG010000107.1 GCA_027066595.1 Sulfurovum sp. | reverse complement strand
AAAAGCCAAAGTGAAAAAAGAAAAAGCCAAACGTGCAAAAGCTAGAAAACAGAGACAAGCTAAAAAAGTATCAACAAAAAAGAAGAACCCTGTAAGAGCAAACTCTAAATCAAATTTTGATACCTTAAATGAGTTACTTAATCAGTAACTTGTGATGACTTAGTATGTGTATTGAAAATATCTAAGTTAGCATTATAGACTTCTGTTTGCACATTAAATAGTCCTAGTAAACTATGAAAAAGATAGTCATGTGACCATTTTTTATTTTTATCTATATTCGTTAAATTTAATTGCTTTTTTAAAGTCTCATTTGCCCAAATAAATGCAGGGATATGTTTTTGTGCATCGGGTGCCATGAAGTAAGGTAATCCATGTAGATAGATACCATTCTCACCTAAACTCTCACCGTGGTCACTCATATATATCATTGCTGTATGATGGGTGGTATCATATTTTTTCAAAAGAGTGATGGCTTTTACCAAGAAGTCATCTGTATAGAGAATAGCATTATCATACGCATTACGTATCTCTTCTTGTGTACACTCTTCTAATTGGTTGGTTTTACATACAGGGGTAAATTTCTCAAAAGATTTAAGATAGCGTTTATAGTACTCTGGACCATGGTTACCCATCTGGTGAAGCACAATCAGTATGTCTTTGTTTTTTTGAGTCTCTATATAGCTGTCTAACCCTACAATCATTCCCTCATCTCTACACTCACCTTCTAAACATTTGGTGTTATAGAATGTATTTTTATAGTATTTAAAATCAACTCTAAGAGCAACACCTTTAGAATTGGAGTTGTTATCTCTCCAAAGAATAGAAATTTCATTGGTATGTTTAAGTACATCTAGTATGTTTTCAGTCTGTAAACCTTTTTTATAGCTATAGTTGCTTCGGCTGTAGACAGAGAACATACAAGGTACAGAGTGTGCAGTAGATGTGCCACAGGAGTAGACATTGGTAAAATTAATAATATCTTCTTTTTGGAGCTGTGGAGTTGTCTCTCTTTTATAGCCATTGAGAGAAAAGTGGTCTGCTCTTGTGGCTTCACCTACGACAAGTATGACTATTTTACGTTTGTTATCTTCTTTTCTAATGACTTTAGCATCTGTTCCTATGGGCTTAACAACAACGTCACCTGAGGTAAAAGTGGCATTGGCATAGTCTCCTAAAGAGTATACCCAGTAGAGTGGGTTAGTCGCGTAGCGTAAAGGTTTATGTTCTCGAAAGAAAGAAGCATAAGGTTTATAAAACATAAAAACAGTGAGTGCGGTAATAGCTAAGAGTATCATTACCTGTTTTAACTTATTGATAAACTCTTTTTTACAGGGAGTATATTTTACAGGTATTTTATAGATAATATAAGCAGGTATAAGCCCTAACACTATGAAGTAAATCCCCTGTTTTAAAGAGAGTAAATCAACGGTTTCATTGACGTCTGTTTGCATCATGTTTCGTATCATACCGTCATTGATAATGACATTATAGGTATTCATAAAATATGCAGTCATAGAACTAATAAGTACCAATATTATGAGCATAGGCTTCGTTGTCCATTTTGAGGCAAAGAGTGTGAGTACAAAAGCAGTCAATGAAAAGAGTACGACAACTATGGAGAGTAAAAAGTAGATATTTGTTTCATTAATAGGATAGACTTTTATCGTATTATGAAAAAATGTATAGTTATAAAAAAGTACAAAGAATGCTGATACCCATAGTACAAGTCTGTTTTGAGTGAAATTTTTGATAGAATACCCTTAGTAAATATGCGAATAAGTATATCAAAAAAATCTTGATATACTATAGAAAAAGGCATAAGATATGCGTTGTTATAGTTGTTCGAAATGGAGTATACCCATCTTATGTAAATCGTGTGTGAACCAACTCTTTAGAACAACGACAAGTACACGGACTATAGGAACATTAGATGTCATCTCTTTTTATAAGTATTCAGCATTAGAATCACTGTTATTAACAAAACATAAGCCTGAAGGCTATCGTATCTACAAGATGTTGGCAAAAATGACCATGAAACCTTTTATAGAAGAGTTTGTAGAGTCTGATGAGAGAGTTATCTATATCATAGGTGTAGATGAATATATCAAAAGTGGTTATGCCCATGTATCATTGCTTACAGATGCGATGAAAACTAAAACTTCAAAACCTTTACATGCAACCCTGATGGCACAAAATAGAGTCAATTATTCGGGAAAAGACTTACAGTTTAGGCTCAATAACCCTAGAAACTTTAAATATATAGGAAAGAAAAATATAGATGTTATTTTAGTAGATGATATCATAACCACAGGTTTAACTTTACAAGAGGCACAAAAAGTTTTAATGAAAAATGGGGTAAATGTATTGTTTGCTTTAACATTAGCAGATGTAGAGGAGTAGCATCTCCAAAAGGGTTGCCTGTAAAATATACACTGTATATGGTTTAAATATAACACTATTTAGTTAAGAGGATGTTAATCCATAACAGTTGTATATAGGTATATTTTTCATTTTTAAACTGTTGATAATGAAAACATGAATAGAATACGATACAAAGGAAAATAAATGAAAAAAATTATACTAATCACGGCAATCGTAGCAACAGGACTCTTCGCAGAGGCAGTAACAGATATGGCAACTAAGGCAGTATCATCTGAAGTGAAAGAAAAAGCTACGTCATCAATGACAAATCAACTTAAAGACCAGGCTATGAGCCAAGCTAAAGAGAAAGCAACAGATATGGTAGCAGAACAAGCAGAACAAGCTGTTGGCAAAGATACCTTGAAAAAAGAGACTGCTAAGTCTGCTATTAAGTCAGTACTATAGACTTAAAAATGAGATGAAAATATGTTTCATCTCTAAAATTATCTATACATTAAAGTTACTCTAATTATTTACTACGAAGTGTTTCGGAGGGTGTCTCTCCAAATACTTTTTTATACTCACTCCCAAAATATCCCATCTGTATAAAACCATTTTTCATCGCAATATCTCCTATACTTGTAGTCATAGATGTTTCTTCATAAAGGAGATGCTTACGTATGCGATGAAGACGGTGTATTTTGAGGTAGGCATAGGGGGCAATACCAAAGTGTTTTTTGAAAATCCGTTCAATAGTTCGTTCACTTTTTCCTGTCAGTGAAGTAAGTTCAATCATCTGAATGGGTTGATCAGCATGTTCATTTAAATATGTGAGTATTTTTTTTGAAAGGAGTAATGATTCATCTTTTTTTAGATGAGAAATATCTTTGATTTGATCAAGTGCATTGGCATAGATACTTAGAATGTGATGATAGAGAAATTCTGTGTTTATTTGTGCTATTTTTTCATTGTTTTCTTTTTCTAGATAATTCAGTATCCCTCCGAGCTTGCAAGAGAGGTCTTTTTGTGTCTCTTTATTGAAATGAAGCACTTTATTATTGTCTTTTTCTAGCGTAATACCGAGTTTCAGTAAATCACCACGTTTAAATTGAAAAGATGACCAGTGTGTATCTGGAGTAATGTAAGAGGTAAGAGGTCCTCCCTCATCTCCCATCATTACATCATGTTTTTGAAGCGTATTTCCATTAAAAATAGAATCCTCTTTACTATGATGGATAAAACCAAATGTCATGTTGTCTTTGGAGATTGTTCCTTCTGTGAGTATGGTGTTACTGTAATGAGAACTATCGAGTATGCCTCGACCTATAGAAGCATGAAACATATCGGCTTTAAAAGAGCCTTTTCCTATTTGATGAAGGTCGAAGCTAGCTCCTTTGATGACATCACGCAATAAGTCACTGTCAAAACAGGTAAGAGTCTGTCTTTGTACAGGAGACATAGTTTGAATTAATGTATTATTCATTGTACCCTTTTCCCTATTTTGATATACACTCTGTCGGAAATCTAATAAATTATACTTATATTTTCTATAGGATATACTTTAGTACGAAATTAAATAAAAGGACAGGAAAATGAATTTAAATAAAAAACTTCTCTGTATAGCAGGAGTGGCACTTTTACTAAGTACTACAAACCTCTTTGCTACAGAGAAGTCTGCAAGAGATATTATAAATAATGCTTATCAGTATATTGGTAATATGGATAAATATTCTTTTACCGCAGTGGTATCTGAAGATGTTGTAGAAGATGGAAAAATTGTTAAAACTTATAAGCAAAATGTATTGGCTAAGATTTCTAGACCCAATAAACTACGTGTAGATACAAAGGGAGATGTTAAAAATAGAAGTAATTATCTTAATAATGGTCTTTATACTATGATAGATCATGATACTGGCTTTTATGGAAAAATTAAAACACCAAAAAGTATTGATGGAGCATTAGACTTTCTTTTTACGAAGTTTGGTATTAAGTCACCTATGGCTTCATTGTTTTACAGTGATATGCACAAACGTGTAAAGTTTAAAAAAAGTAAATATTTTGGTACGATGAATGTTGCAGGTACAGAGTGTGATTATGTAGCGTTTAAAAACAATACAAGAGAAATACATGCTTGGATTGCTACAGGGGATAAACCACTTGTTAAAACATATAGTATTATAGATACAGGTATAAATGGAAAACCTAGAATGAATACTTCACTTACATGGACAAATACTAGTATTTCAGACAGTGACTTTGTATTTAAGGCACCTAAAGGTGCTTCACTCATTACTGTTAATAGCTCAAATTAAGAAAGGATAAAATTATGAAAAATAAAAATAGTTTTTTAATAAAATTTGCAGTTGTTGCCTTAGCAATAGGCGTTTTCTCTCCCTCTGTAAGCGTAAAGCCTGAACTAAAAGCAAGTCAAGGATATGTAGCTCTGCCTATGCAAGTGGAGGTAACGCTTTTCCATACAGCAGAAGCAAGAAGAGGTGGTGTTCGCCGTGGTGGAAACCGTAGTAGGAATGTGAACAGAAACGTGAACAGAAATGTAAATAGAAACGTGAATCGGAACATAAATGTAAATGTACATCATAATAATCGTTATTATGGTGGTAGACACTATGGATATTATCATGGTTCACCATTGCTTGCATTTTCAACAGGTTTGATTGTCGGATCAGTGATTGCATCATCTACAATGCCCACAACATGTACAACTGTTGTGGTAAATGGTATTAGCTATAGAAAATGTAGTAATGCATACTATCAGCCTTTTTATGAAGGTGATACACTGGTGTATAAAGTAGTTAATTCTCCTTATTAATTGTTACAATACAGTATTAAGGAAAGAAACTTTAATAAAGATAACTGAGGAATCAGTTATCTTCGATATCTCCAACTTTTATTGTACTTCTAAAACTTGTTTGGGAGTACAGAGTTAATGACTTTCTTGCTAGAAAATAAAATCAACACATATTATTTTTAAATTTTGATTTCAATCATATATTATGTCGGAAATCTAATAAAGTAGACTCACATTTTTTTATAGATATACTTATTGCTTAATATATTATAAGGATAAAAATATGAAAAAAAGTACAAAGTTCTTACTTGCTTTGGGTCTAGGTCTTGCTACTGTAGCAGTACCAACTCAAGTAATGGCAGCTGATAAACCAAATATTTTAGTTATTTGGGGTGATGATATCGGTCAATCAAATATTAGTCATTTCACACATGGACTGATGGGATATAAGACACCTAATATAGACAGCATTGCACAAGAGGGTATGACATTTACAGATTATTATGGTGAGCAATCATGTACGGCAGGTCGTTCTACATTTATTATGGGACAAAGTGTTTTACGTACAGGACTTTCTAAAGTTGGGATTCCTGGGGCTGATCAAGGTATGCAAATAGAAGATCCAACGATTGCTGGTCTACTTAAAGCTGAAGGGTATGCCACAGGACAGTTTGGTAAAAATCACTTAGGTGACAAAGATGCAATGCTTCCTACCAATAATGGTTTTGATGAATTTTTTGGAAATCTTTATCATTTAAATGCAGAAGAAGAGCCTGAAAATTTAGATTACCCTAAAGATCCAGCATTTAGAAAACAGTTTGGACCTAGAGGGGTTATCCATTCGTTTGCAGATGGGAAAATAGAAGATACAGGACCACTCACTAAAAAACGTATGGAGACTGTAGATGATGAGACTGTAGCAGCAGCGTTAGACTTTATGGAACGTCAAGTAAAAGCAGATAAGCCTTTCTTCATTTGGTGGAGTGGTACACGTATGCACTTTAGAACCCATGTAAAGAAAGAACTTAGAGGTATTTCTGGGCAAGATGAATACTCTGATGGAATGGTAGAACATGATAGACATATTGGACTTTTTCTTAAAAAACTTGATGACTTAAAAGTAGCAGACAATACTCTAGTATTTTACTCTACAGACAATGGACCACACATGAATACTTGGCCAGATGCGGGGATGACACCATTTAGATCTGAAAAAAATACAAACTGGGAAGGTGGATGGAGAGTACCTGCTATGGTTAAATGGCCAGGTCACATTAAGCCAGGAACTTGGTCAAATGAGATTATGCACCATATGGATTGGTTACCAACATTCTTAGCAGTCGCTGGAAATAATCACATCAAAGAAGACCTTCTAAAAGGTAGTGTAAAAGCGATAAATCGTGAATATAAAGTACACCTTGATGGTTATAACTTCTTACCATTCCTTACAGGTGAAGCAAAAGAGGGACCACGTAAAGAGATTATTTACTTTACCGATGATGGTGATTGTGCAGCTGTGCGTTATGGTGACTGGAAAGCAACTTTCTTAGAGCAAAAACATGATGCTGGCTTTAGAGCATGGATGGAACCATTCACTGAACTTAGAGTACCTCTGGTTACAAACCTTCGTAGAGATCCATATGAGAAAGCAATGTTAACTTCAAATACATACTATGACTGGATGCTCTCTCGTGTTTATATGTTATATGGTGCAAAAGCGATTGTAGGTAAGTTCCTTTCAACCTTTAAAGAGTTCCCACCAAGACAAGAAGCAGCATCATTCAACCTTGATGATGTGATGAAAAAACTATCAGCACCTACTGCAAAGTAGATTCTGATATAAACACATGACTCTAAGGGAGTAATTTCTTGGAGTCATTTTTTTGATTGTTTTAAGTGTATTACGGTGTGTTTAAAATAATCAAATAAATAAGGGAAAAAATATGACAAGAATAAAATTTAGTACAGTGAGGCAGAAAATGTTGAATCTTAAAAAGTATTCTGTTGTAGGGATGGTATTAACTACTTTTATCTTGGGGACAACGAAGATATATGCTGCGGGTGATGGGCCAAGAGTTTTCTGGGCTGTACCAGTAGATACAAATGTGATTACACCTATGTATTTTAACATTGATTCTAATTATGGATTTGATAATTCACTGGTTGTGCCTGATGCTAAATTTAATACTGATATCTATGCTCTAATGTACACAAGAGCCATCTCTGTTGGAGGAAACCTTGGATCAATATCGGTTATTGTTCCTGGGGCTAAAGTGGATGCTAGCTTGGGAAATATCCCTGCATTACAAGGTGAAAGTTCTGGGTTAGGTGACATTACGGTTATGGGTGTCTTTTCACTTATGGGTGCACCTGCTTATGCTCAGAAAGATTTTGCATCTTATACGCCAGAAACGATTGTTGACTTACTTGTTGCAGTGACTGCTCCAACAGGAGAGTATGATGCAGATAAGTCTATAAATATAGGTACAAACCGATGGTCATTTAGAGTAGGGGCACCTATTATGCATTTTTTTAGTACAGGTCCTGGGAATACTACTTCTTTAGAAGTACAACCAAGTGTTACTTTCTTTACCGACAATGATGACGCTTTATTGGAACAAGCACCTCTTTATAGATTGGAAGCTCATGTAACACATGATTTTAATATGATGCTGTGGGGAAGTGTAGATGCTATGTATACAACAGGTGGTGAAACAACAGTCAATGGCTTAGATAAAGATAACTCTCAACGTTCACTAGGGCTTGGGGTGTCTTTAGGAGCATTTTTCTCTCCAACGATTGGTATGACACTAAGTTATGGAGAAATTGTAAGCAATAATGAACATAGTCAAGATGGTTCTATGTTTAGGGTAACGGGTAAATATTTATTTTAATCAATAGTTAAGATAACCAGTAATGAAAATTAAAGGAAAAATATGACAAAAACAACTTCAAAACTACTTTTGGCTTTAAGCCTTGGTGTTGCAACGCTTGCTATACCAACGCAAGTGATGGCTAAGAAACCAAATATACTTGTTATTATGGCGGATGATATAGGTTGGTACAACACCAGTGTTTACAACCACGGTATGTTGGGGTATAAAACACCCAATATCGACAGTATTGCACATGATGGTATGATGTTTACGGATGCCTATGGACAGCAGAGTTGTACTGCGGGTCGTGCTGCTTTTATCACAGGACAGTCGCCTAAACGTACAGGGTTGCTTAAAATTGGTATGCCAGGTGATACACTTGGCTTGCAAAAAGAAGATCCAACTATTGCAGAACTCTTAAAGCCTCTTGGTTATGCTACAGGTCAGTTTGGTAAAAACCATTTAGGTGACAGAGATGAGCATTTACCTACCAATCACGGTTTTGATGAATTTTTTGGAAATCTTTACCACCTCAATGCTGAGGAAGAACCTGAAAACCCTGACTATCCTAAAGACCCAGAGTTTTTAAAGAAGTATGGTCCTCGTGGGGTCATTCAATCTTCTTCTGATGGTAAGATTGAAGATACAGGTCCATTAACGAAAAAAAGAATGGAAACGATTGATACAGAATTTCTTACTGCAGCGATGGACTTTATGGAACGTCAACATAAAGCAAATAAACCATTTTTCCTTTGGTACTGTCCAAGTCGTATGCATAAGTTCATTCACCTTAAAAAAGAGTCTCAAGGTGTAACGGGTAGAGGTATCTACGCTGATGGTATGGTAGAACATGATGGTCAGGTAGGAGAAATCTTAAAGAAAATAGATAATTTAGGTATTAAAGATAACACGATTGTTATCTATACTACAGACAACGGTGCAGAAAAGTATGCTTGGCCACAAGGTGGGACAAGTCCTTTCCGTGGTGAAAAAGCTTCAACTTGGGAGGGTGGTATTCGTGTTCCATTTATGTTACGCTGGCCTGGTAAAATCAAAGCACATCAAGTATCTAACGAAATCTTTTCACTCGAAGATGCACTACCTACATTGTTAGCTGCTGCTGAGGAACCAAACATCAAAGAAAAACTACTCAAAGGTTATAAAGTAGGAAACGCAACGTATAAAGTTCATCTTGATGGATATAACTTTTTACCTTACCTAAAAGGTGAGGCAAAATCGGGACCGAGAGATTCATTCTTTGCTTTTGTAGATGATGGTTCATTGGGTGCTGTACGTCACAAAGCATATAAATTCAATTTTTCTACTCAAAACCATCCTGGATTTGATGCATGGCTTCTCTCTCAAGAAAAGCGTAAAGCACCAATGGTGATTGATATACTTGCAGACCCGTTTGAAATGACACCAGAAGAATCATCATATTATGATAACTGGATTAACCGTCGTATGTTCTTACTTTCACCAATGACTGCACTTGTTAGTGAATTTATGGCAACGTTTAAAACATTTCCTCCACGCCAAGGACCTACTAGTTTCATACCAAATGATTAGTGTTAAATTAGCAATCTAATAGCTGGGTTATCCCAGTTATTTAGATATAATGAAAACTTGCTACTTTACTAAAAGACTCTTCCTTTGGAAGGGTATATAAAATCCATAATGGTGGATTTTATACACTAATAAATTAAGGCTATATTATGTTAAAAATATTTTTTACCCTCTCATTACTTTTTACTTTCTTTCTTCATGCAACAGAGATGCTTCCGACATGGAATGAGGGTAAGTCAAAAACCAGTATTATGAACTATGTGAATGCTGTGACAGATAAAAACAGTACAGATTTTATTCCAATGAAAGACCGTATTGCTGTATTTGATAATGATGGGACACTTTGGTCTGAACAACCTGTTTATTTTCAATTCTTTTTTGCTATAGACAGAGTGAAAGCTCTCTCTTCTATGCATCCTGAGTGGAAAAATACCCAGCCCTTCAAAGCAGTATTGGAAGGTGATATGAAAACAGTGATGGCATCGGGTGAAGAAGGAGTATCTAAACTCATCATGGCTACACATACAGGTATGAGTGATGAAGAGTTTGATGCGGTAGTCATAGACTGGATTAAAACAGCAAAACATCCGACTAAACATGTATTGTACTCAGAACTTGTATTTCAACCAATGTTAGAACTTTTAAACTATTTACGTGAGAATGATTTTAAAACATTCATAGTCTCTGGTGGTGGTATCGACTTTATGCGTCCATGGGCATCGGAAGTATATGGTATACCTCAAAATCAGATTATAGGGTCACAAATAGAGGTAAAATATGAAAATAAACAAATTGTAAGAGTCCCAAAACTTAAATTTGTTGATGACAAAGAAGGGAAACCAGTAGGTATTCATTACCATATAGGTCAAAGACCTGTAGCTGCCTTTGGTAACTCTGATGGTGATTTTGATATGATGCAATATACAGAAGCAAACCCAAAATATAAAACTTTACAGCTTTACGTACACCATACCGATGACAAACGAGAGTGGGCGTATGATAGAGAGTCTCATATGGGTAAACTAGATAAAGGTTTAGACTATGCAAAAGAGCATAACTGGACGATAGTTGATATGAAAAAAGAGTGGAAAGTTGTTTATCCATTTGAGATGAAAAAGTAAAGGAATAATTATGAATTATAATATTAAATTAGCATTATTACTCAATCTACTGTGTGGACAAATACTTTTTGCTTCAGATGCAGGAGAAGTTGCTAAAAAATTGGCAAATCCAGTAGCAGCAATGATTTCTCTTCCTATACAAGGAAATTATCAATCCAATATAGGAGCCAATGATGAAGGAAGTCAATGGCTTATGAATGTTCAGCCTGTTATTCCCTTTGGGCTAAATGATGACTGGAATCTTATTTCTCGTACTATTATCCCTTTTATATCTAAAGATACGGGTATCGCGGGTCAAGATCGTATTAATGTAGTGGGTGACATAGTACAAAGTGTATGGGCTTCTCCTAAAGCTTTGAGTGAAAATGGGTGGATTTGGGGTGCAGGAGCTGCTTTCCTACTCCCCTCAGACTCTGATTTAAGTGCTAAAAAATGGGGAGTGGGACCTACGGGGTTAGCACTAAAACAAGATGGACCATGGACGTATGGTGGACTCTTTAATCATATTTGGTCAGTTGCAGGTAGTGATACTGTAACAACTAATGTTAATCAAACATTTATACAACCATTCTTAACCTATATTACACCAGAGGCAGTGACAATAGCACTTAGCACAGAAAGTACCTATGATTGGAAAAATGAACAATGGACTGTACCAGTTAACTTAGTAGTAACTAAAGTAATGAAGATAGGGTCTCAAATTATTTCTGTAGGTGGTGGTGTAACTTATTGGGCAGAAGCACCTACTAATGGACCTGAAGGTTTTGGTGTACGTCTGCTCTTTACTTTTATTTTTCCTAAGTAAAATAGCTTTAAGTATATGAGTAATCAATAATTTTCAAGGAACAACTATGACCCCTCACGAATCTATCCAAGTACTCCAAAAAAAGATGAATACTTCTATCATCGGGCAAGAAAATATAGTGGAACGTCTCATCATCGGGTTACTTGCAAATGGTAACTTACTTGTAGAGGGTTTACCTGGACTTGCGAAGACAAGAGCAGTTAGAGCTATGGCAGATGCCATAGAGTCCGAGTTTTCTCGTATACAGTTTACGCCTGATTTACTTCCCTCAGATGTGACAGGAAGTGAAAATATGTATGAAGAGGGTGGTGAGTATAAGTTTCGCTTTGAGGAAGGTCCTATCTTTGGTAACATCATCTTAGCAGATGAGATAAACAGAGCACCTGCCAAAGTACAAGCAGCCATGCTTGAAGCAATGGAAGAGAGACAGGTAACGGTAGCAGGTAAAACACACAAAATGCCTGAACTTTTCATAGTCATGGCAACACAAAACCCTGTAGAACAAGAGGGTACGTACCCTCTACCAGAAGCACAAAAAGATAGGTTTTTGATGCATGTAAACATTACTTATCCAGATAAAGTTTCTGAGATAGCAGTCATAAAGCTTGTTCGTGGAGAAAAATCTGGTAGAAAAGAAGAAGATACAGTAGAAGAGATACCACAATCACAGATATTTGCAGCACGTGAGGAGATAGCAAAGGTAAAGAGTTCTGTTACAGTAGAACAGTATATTGTAGACCTTGTCTTTGCTACACGTTACCCCAAAGAGTATGATGACACATTGGCGTCCTACATTGACATAGGCGTAAGCCCAAGAGCATCGCTTGGACTAGACCAGTGTTCACGTGTCTATGCATGGATGCAAGGTAGAGATTTTACCACACCTGAAGATGTAAGAGCAGTGGTACACGATGTCTTTAGGCACCGTATTACTTCCTCTTACACGGCACAGTCTGAACGCGTTTCTAACGATGACATTATAGAGCTTATCTTAAAACTTGTAGCCATTCCCGCTTAGGTTTATAGATGCGAAATAATGCAAATGAAGGTGTCTATGTCACATTAGACGAACTGATGAAGTTTTCTTATTTGGCAAAAGGCTTCTCATTTTTACCCTCACAACCTGTACACTCCATACTTTCTGGACGACATGGCTCAAAAGTACGTGGACGGGGTATGGATTTTTCAGAGATGAAACAGTATGTACAAGGGGATGACCCTCGTTCTATGGACTGGAAAGCCACAC
>JAMONG010000106.1 GCA_027066595.1 Sulfurovum sp. | reverse complement strand
GTGAAATGTACTATAACAAAGAGGTAAAAATCACAGGACTCTCAAAAAGTTTTGGGGGTATGACAGAGTTTAAGTTTGAAAAAAACAGATTAGAGATAGAGCTACAAGATGTACTACTAGAAGAGATACTCTCTCTTTTGAATTTCCCTTCTTTACTGACAGCTCAAACAACGGGAAGCATAGGCTATACATTTACAGACAAAAAGCTCACTGCCAACACCCTACTCAACCATGCCAAATTTATGCCTTCAAAACTCGTGGATGTTATACGTAAAAAATCAGGAGTCAATCTACTCAAAGAGAAGTTTGACAACTCTACACTAAAATTAAACTATCAAAACAAAATCATACTAGGTGACTTAAAACTTACCAATGACCGTAGCCACGTCTACCTGACAAGTACCAAAATAAACACCTCTCAAAACACCATCAACGCCTACTTTGACCTACAGATGCAAAGACAAGAGTTTTCAGGAAAAGTTTTCGGTTCACTTGACAACCCAAAAGTAAACCTCAACATGCAAAAACTCATACGCTACCAAATGGACAAACAAGTCGACAAAATGATAGGAAAGAATAACAGAAAAATCATGGAGAAAATGCCCATGGGAGGCGTAGCAAAAGACATGGCAACCGATATGGGTGCTTCTTTTATGAAGGTGTTTTTTTAAGTATTCCTTAGACTATTACTCTTTCTAAAAACCAAAATGTAGCGGTAATACCTATGGTGTAAGCCGTAGTCATTTTGGCACTGTACGCATACTTTTCAAAAAACTTTCCCCCTATCCATATAATCAATAATACACATGAGATAAAAATCAATTGTCCTACTTCAACACCTACATTAAAGAAGATGAGAGAAGGGACTATCTCTGTTTGGGGAAGTCCTATCTCTTTGAGTGCTCCTGCGAAACCTAAACCATGTATAAGCCCAAAACCAAAAGCAATGAGCCATGGGTACTTTTTACTTAAATGTATTTTACCTTTCATCGCATACACTACTTCTGCCGCTACAAAGATGATAGAAAGTGCAATGGTCGATTCAACTGCTTTACTTGAAAGGTGTATCATATCTAATGATGCCAGTATAAGTGTAATCGTATGTGCCAATGTAAAGGCCGTAATCGTCCATATAAGCACACGTAGGTTACCTACCAGTAGTAACAGTGCTAAGACAAAAAGAAGATGGTCAAAGCCCTCTAAGATGTGTTCTACACCCAAGATAAAATACGTCGAAGCCATATTGACAAAACCACTCTCATGTGAAAGAGAAAACTTAGGTGATTCAGGAAGTACCCGTATAAACTCTGTCTCTCCATCAAGGTAATGCACCCGCACTAAAACATCTGAAGATATGGTCTCTAAACCTTCAATGGTGATAGTTTTAGTGATGAGTGCACTAGGTTCTTCTATCACATAGCTCTCAAGTACAGCAGACTGTGTTTTAAAGATCTTTTTTACACCAAGAATTTTAGCAGTGGAAGGAAAGATTGGCTCAAGTTTTAAAACATTTTGGGATTCCCCTCTACTAGGTTTTTTCCATAACACCTTATAACTCGTTTTACTATTTTGTGTAAGTTCTAAAAATGCAGGGCGTATCTCGTCTGCAAACGTAGTATGAAAAAAGAGTAAAACAAGAAAAAATACGCGTATCATTGACCCTCTTCTACTTTAACATCATATTGTACTTTAAGCTCATCATAGAAAGAATTGACAGCTTTTTTCTGAGCATCAACTCTAAAGTCTCTTCGTAATTGGGTTTCTACTTCTTCTAATGTTGCTAAATGTTTAGGTATTTTATTGTCTATATATACTAGATGTACCCCATAACCAGACTTTACAGGACCTTGCCATCGTTTTAGAGAAATTGCATCTAGGTTTTTACTAAACTTACGTCCAAATAATCGTGCTATGTGTGCTGTACTTATATCAACAAATTCACTTTGCATCATCATACTATCACCCACATTTCTATAGCTTTTGTCTAAGTTATTACTTTGTAGTTCCAATATAAATGCATTAACATCATCATGTTGTTCAGGGTTAATATAAATATGTCTAAAGGCATAGACAGGCTCAATAGTATATTGCTCTTTATGTGTAGTAAGATATGTTTCCAAATCTTCAAGACTAGGTTCAATACTCCCTATAGAATCATTCAACATAAATTCTATTTTTTGCTGTACACGACGTTTGATAATACTATCATTTTCCACTAGTCCCATCTGAACACCATGTTCAAAAGCAAGGTCTTCTCGTATTTGATTTTCGATGAGTGCATCTAGTTCTTCATCAGAGGGTGTACGTTGTCTTGTTTTAGTAAATTGCGCAGTCAGTTGTTTGATTTTCCCTTGACTAATAGTCACTTGAGATTTTGTTTCAGTATCAGTACTTGAAAGGTAGAAAAAAAGAAGAGAACCCACTACTAAAAAATGTAGGAGTGGTTCTTGTAAAATACGTTTAAACAAGCTATTCCTTATTTACTTGGACTATACCAAATAGGTGAGGTATAGGCACGTTCTTGTGTTTTTAGTTTTACATTTTGGGGTAAATTTGTGATTTTATATCTTACTGCATCATAGGCTGTCCATCTAGGCGTTGGTATCTCTATCACCCGTACATAATAAAAAGATTTTTGACTTGCATCAAAGTCTGGGTCTTCCCAAAAGGTTGCTAACTGTGCAGTACCGATAGTGTTTGTCCAAGTCGGTACAGAAAGGTCTACGGTATCTCCTACTGAAGGGACTTTACCGTCTTTACCTACTTTTCTATCTCCACTCCAAGCAACATCATAAACTTTTTCATGTGTTTCACCCTTACTGTCTAACCACCCTTTAACCACTTGTACTCTGTCTAAGTTCGCACCTTCAGGGTCTCGTAGTGCACGTATGAGGAAACCTGCTTTTTTACCTTTAGGTGCTTGCTTTAAGTCTCCACCCATTGGTACACCTTTGGCATAACCTAGTCTTGCGAAGTCTCTTTGTTTTATATCTTCTTTAGAGAAGTCAAATCCTCCAAAGACTCTTACAGAGATACGAGGACCCGTTGACGCATAAACCTCTTTTCGCTTCATAGCATCAAAGATTCCTGCTCTAGTGTTAGATGTTGCCCATACAGCAGTTGGTCCAGGAGAAGCATATTGCCAAGTATCATACCCAATCTCTAGTTTAGGGTTATACTTTCCTATACTTACGTTTCCCTCTGTAGAGACAATTCTGTCTTTTCTTGGTTCACCCCATGTAAAGGCACCAAAATAGTTATTGTCCATCCCCGTTGACATCGCTGTATGATGGTCAGAACCAGATACAAAACCGTATTTAAATGGATTTACGCCTAACTCATCTTCAAGTTTGATACCATTTTTGAGTGTAGACCTTGCATACTCAAAAGGTAACATCGCATCTGTTTTTTTGTTTGTAAGATCTAAGTTACCATGATCCCAAGTCTCATAGTCAGCAAACTCGTCATTGGGTGAGAGTTTAGGATGTGTTTCGCCATCCCCTTTAGCTTGACTTATTTCCATAAGTTTTTCCCATTTAGCACGGGCTGTTACGTAGGCTATGTCAAACTTTGCACCATTGTTAAAGTCATCTTGAATAGCATACATAATTCCATTTGAAAGGTTACCATTATGAGGAATGGCTATAGCCTGTCCACCTGTTTTCGCTTCATACGCTTCTAGCCATTTCCATAAGTCTTGTGGATTTGGACTACCCATAGGTGGTGTCATCGTAAAAGGTAGCACTTGCAATGCTCGCTCTGCGCCATCACGAAGTATGACATTTCTATGTAGGTTATTTCCTTTCACTAGCGACGTCCACTCATAGGCTATCATCGTTGTAAAGTGGTGAGGTTCATTGTACTCTTCTGCTGCCTGTACTAAACTCTCCCATGTTCTTTTATAGTCTGGGTTACCTGGTTGGTAGTTAAGTGCTGGAGATATCTCACCTTGGGCAAACCACTTAATGAGGTCTTGAGAGGCTCTTCTTGCTACTTCTCCACCTTGTGCAAACCTTTTATGCAGCTCTGCACCTTGTTTGTCATTCATCACATTTGGTGTACCCTTTAATATATCTGTAATCGCTCCCATACCATCAGTATGTTCTGTAATACACATAAAGTCTAAAGGTCTATTTCGTTGTGCAGGCTGATTGGTATTACTCAACACCTGTTCACCTTTTGCAAAACGATATGCATCACGAGGTAGAAGTGTTGTTCCTCCACCTCCTGCATCTGCTGAAAGTGCCGTGTGCATATGTTGCTCTCCGAAGAGAAGTTTTGTAGGATATGCTCTGTCTGCATAAGGTGAAAAAGGTTGTTTTGTCTCCTCTGCATAACTCATACTTGTCGCAAGTAGTGCACAAAGTAATGGTGTATGTAATAATCTCATCTATTTTCCTTTTATTTTAATTTCTTAAGTTTAGGCGTAAACCATATTGGCGATGACCATGCTCTCTCTTGAATAACGGCAGGAACATCTTTTAAAAGAGGAAGATTATTTCTTACCGCATCATAAGTACTCCATCTAGGCGTTGGTATTTCTAGTACACGGGCATAGTAAAGTGTTGGCAGTGTCACATCAAACTCTTTATCTGTAAAACTCCCCATGAGCATAGAACTTCCTATTTTATTGGTATATTTAGCAGTTTTGAGGTCAACTGTATTTCCCACTTTAGGTAACTTTCCATTTTTATCTATGCTTCTCTTGTCAGACCATGTCACGTTGATAATTTTTTCTTGTTGTTTACCCTCTTTATCTACCCAACCTTTTATGATTTGTATACGATCAAGATTAGCTCCATCAGCATCTTTTTGTGCCCATACCGTAAATGTTGGTGCTTTTTTGAGTCCTACAATGGTTTCTCCCATAGGTACACCATTTGTGTAGCCATCTTCCACCATTTGTTTGGCATCACTCGGGTTTTTACTCAAGTTTTCACCTGCAAAAAGACGTACTTTAATTCTCGGGCCAGAGGTAACAAATATCTCTCTGTTATAAAAGGCATCCCAGATAGCACCACGAGTATTTTTCTCAGCCCAAACACCCGTAAGTGACCCTGGGTTTTCATCTTTTGCTAAAAGCCACGCTGGTACTTCATCTTCTCTTCTCGTTTTAGCACTTACATCTGCAGGACCATGTGCACCGATAAAGTTATCTTCAGCCACATCTCCCATTGTTCCGTTATGGGTATCTGTACCACCATTGAAACCTAATTTAAAAGGATTGACTCCATATTTACTTTGGTACTTCAAGCCTTCTATGACTCCCCATCGTACATAATTCTCTTTCCTCGGAGTTCTCTCAGAATAATTTTTTAAACTTGATGCATTTTCAAAACCTGCCATCTCATCATTGAGCCAAAATTCTTTTATGACCTCAGAGTTACCCTTAACTTGCATCATCTCTATAGAACGTTCAAAATGATTTCGTAGGTAAAGATATCGTTCATCAATAGCTCTACCATCAGGGTACGTTTTAGGAAACATCAACCCTTTCCCTGCATTTGAATTATGAGGAATAGCTAAAACTCTTGAGCCTTTTTTCTCCTGTTGTTCCATCCACTTCCAAAGTTTTGTTTCATCGGTTGATTCTATAGCAGAGAAAGGTTGATCAGGTAGATTCATATCTCTAAATAAGATATTTCTATGAAGATTACCTCCTCTTACTACTGAAGAGTACTCATAGGCAGCAAAGGTTGTAAACTTACCTGGTTCATAATGCTCTTTAGCTGCATCTATAGCCATTTTCCAAGCACTCTGTGTGGTTTTAGCCCCTGCATAGTAAGATGGATGTGTAGGTCCATCTTTTCCTCTTTGGTTCACGGAAAACTTACCATACCACCTCATCTGTGCTTCAAAGGTTTTGGCATTTCGTAAATCTTTTAATTCAGCAGAGTCATAACCTGGAGCACCTGGGGTTATGGCAGAGTAAGACTCACCAATGTACTCCGCATGGTCAGTCACCGCAGCAAAATCAAGTGGTCGCCCTATGGAGTGCTTCTTCCCAGAAACAGTCATGGTTTCACCTTTGGCAAACCTATATGCATCATCTGGAACGCGTATGCCTGTGGCTGTCATACCAAACAGTGCATCAAGTGAAAGACCTGTATGCATATGTGTTTCCCCAAAATAAGCATTTTTAAGAGGATTACTTGGAATATTATGTTCAAGTTTTAAAATGCTATCTGCATCTGTTTGTGCTAAAAGTTGTGTTGAAAGAACCAAAGAAGTAATCATTGATAGTTTAATCATATATGTTACATTAAGTGTTTTTATATCATATCCTTTTTAAAATTTGGGAAACAAAAACTTTGCAGTTATTGTAAATGTATTTTTAGATGTTGAAGTCAATAGCCCATTCCCAAGTCTAACTTCATCTGCAAAATTATGTTGGTATTGTGCAGAAATATTTACAGGTAAATCTCCAAATTTCATAAGCTTTCCTACTTGCAGTGATACAGGCAAAGAAACCCATTGAGATAAGCTCCAGTCGTAAATGAATTGTAAATCCCCACCACCAACATTCCAACCTCCACCAATTGAATAATTTATGATTGGTTGAAAAGAACTTATTCTAGTATAGTCACGACCATCATCCCCTGCTACACGAAAAAGGTTTTGATTAAAAAGACCTATATTTACACCTTTTGCAAGGCTATTATTGACAAATCCTACTGCAGGACCTACACTCCATTGTTTATGTCCATCAGCAAAAGGCACAGCAGCCACAATTCCCACACCAAATCGTCCCCAAGATGCAGGGTAGAGAGCCATATCAAAGAGCGTCATATCTTCAAAGCCTGACTCTCCAGATGGACTTTTTGTTGTGTAGGGTTGTGTAACTCTCAGAATATGCTTGGTTTTACCCCAAGTATAAGGATAGGCAGCACGCAACGAAATACTATTTCCAGTTTCATTTTCTGGTGTATTATAAAAATCCGATACATATCCATCGATGAGTTGTACCGCCATAAGTGACGCAGTGGGGTCATTTGCTTTTTGTGATAATTCTGAATCTGTATCTGCATAGGTATTTATTACCAAGCCACAAAGACAAGCCAAAGTGATCAGTGTCTTATTTTTCACAATTATCCTTAATTAAAATTTTACAACATACTTAAGCCAGAAAGTATCGCCGTTAAGTCGGTTTTCATTTTTAAAATCTTTGATGTATTTCATTTCAAAAACATATTTTCCTGTTTTGTCTATCCATGAGACTACAGGTCCTATACCAGCAGCTTCAGCTCTAAAGGCACCCAAGTTTGCACCAGAGCCACTATCATCTGAAATTTGTTTATACCAATAACCACTCACACCTACTCCTGAAATACCACCCAACCAAGGAAAGTGTTGGGCTAATGTACCATCGAAGTGAATTTGTGTTCCAGACTTGTAGTTTGTATCATCGTTTTCTTGATTAAAACTAGCACCCATAAACAAAGAAGCTTCTCTTCCATTCTCTTGACCAAAATAGACTATACCAATTGTTGGTTCAACCGTCCAATAATTCTTACCTGTATTGATATATCTACCATATTCATACGAACCTGTAGGTGCATATAGACCTAATCTAGCATTAATATTTAAATCTTTATTGACATTATAGTTCACCATTAATGGCATAAGTACCAAGTCGCCCAATGCTGTCCTATCACCCTGTTGATACCCAAACGATATATCATTAAAATTTAAATCTCCCGAAAGATTAAAATTAAGTACAGAAAGTGTTGAAGACATTGCAAACTGCCACTTGTCACCCCAACCCAAGTCCCAATCAGGTGCCCATAAAACAGTTAAACCCAGTGCATTAATAAGTGCATCAGGTCTACCCAACAAGCCACCCCCTGTTTGAGGAAGTATAATCTCTGAAGATGCTTTATAGTTCAAATAATTTAAACGCATGATAAAAGTAGGCTCTGCTGGTACGCCATCAATAAATGATGACATAGATCCAGGTGAATAGTGTCCACTACCCCCCTCTTCTGCCAGTATTGGTATACTTGTTATCATAAAAGTGAGTATTAATACACTGACTAATGTTAAAATTCTTTTTTGTATTTTCATTTACCCAAACCTATTCTCTTATAGAGGTGATTTTACTACTTTATATACCACTGTGTCACCTTCTTCAAAAGGCTGATAATAGGCATTGTCACAACGTTTATACGATATACCATTCACTATAACGACTGTACATGTTGTAGGCATTGTAGAGGCTACGACCATTGTACCCAAAACCAAACCTGTTGTAAACCCAACAAGTGGTCTTCCATGATAATGCCCATAATGACCGCGACGAGTATGGTTCACATTAACATTAACATTTTTATTCACGTTTTTATTAACATTTTTATTTTTATTCACGTTTACATTTTTGTTTACATTCTTATTACGTTTTACACCTCCACCTTTTCTAGCTTTAGGACCATCTCTTTTAGCTTCAGCTTGTAAAAATAGAGAGATACTCAACCTTGATACACTAGCTTGGTATCCTTCTTCTGATACTTCTGGTATGAACTTTACAGAAGGAGATAAAACACCTACTGCAATAGCTACAATTGAAATTTTAAGCAAAAAGTTCTTTTTCATTTATTTATCCTTGAATTTATTTTAAACTAAAGTATAACTAAAAATAAAACTTATATGATATAGAAAAACTGCAAGTTTTTTAAATTAAAATGGATTTTTGAAGTGTATCAGAGGGGAGTTCTCCATACATATGTTTATATGCTTGAGTAAAAGTAGATTGATTAAAAAAATGATACTTTGCAATGATGTGAGAAATTTGAGTTGTTTCTGAAGAAGATACAAGTAACTCTTGCTTCACACTATGCATTCGTAAAGACATAAGATATTGTTTAGGTGACAGACCATAACTCTTTTTAAATGAATGATGTAATGAGCGTTCACTTATCCCCAGTTTTTGTGCTAGATGCATAATATTACTAGGTTCATCAATAGAAGAATGAATAAGATCTCTTGCTTTTACAACATTAAATTTTTGTCTGTTTTTTAAATCATTTTTTCTATAAATACTAGAAAAAATATGTCCTAAAATATTTAACTCTATTTTCTCATACTCAAGCACACTCAAAGTCATATCTCTATTGAGCATAAGGTATGACATCCACTCTTTAATACCTTCTGAAAAATGATTGATATATTCAGGATGAATATAAATACTTTGCTCTTTTTTTTCAGAAGAAAACTCTTCTTGAAAATATGCATAATATGATTCATAAAAAAAATTCTCTTCCACTGCAACAGTAAATGTTTCACTACCACCATTACATAAAAAATCTATCTCATCTCCAGATTGAAGTATCTTAATTTCATGTTTATCTGCCACTTTATTTTGAAATGTCACATGTGACTTAGTTATAACACAAGCAATGAGGACAGTTCCCTTAGGAAAATCACCCTGCAACAAAACACCATGAGAGTAAGGTGACCTCATAAGCTGTATATGTGGGGTATGCGTAGCTATCATAGAGCCTACGAATCTACCTTTTTCCATCTGTATACGGTGAAGATTCCAAGCACGCGCATAGTACTCCATCTCTTCCATATTGACATTTCGAAAATCAATAGTTAACCCAGTAGGAAAAGATAGTGTTTGCATAGTTACATTTAAAGTCTCTCAGGCATCTCATCTTTAAAAGCAATAGACTCTGCTTTTTCTAAGATGTCTATGGCACCGTCGGCTATCATCTCTTCGGCTAGTTGCAGTCCTAGTGTGTCACATTCACTTAGTGGAGAGCTGAGTTCTCTATGCATGATGTTTGTACCATCTGGGTAACCAAGCATCGCTTTTATGGTAATGCTCTCATCAGAGATGATGGCATTGACTGCTACAGGAGCAGAGCACCCTGCTCCAATGGCTGAGACGAAGTCTCGTTCTAGTTTGGTGCAGATAAAAGAGTTTTTATCGTTAAGACTCATCGCTATTTCACGCACTCTGTCATCAGAACTTACTATCTCTATGCCAAGAGCTGCTTGCCCCATAGGTGGTATGAAAAAATCTAGCTTTTCAACAAAAGGAATGTCTTTAAGTAAGTCCAGTCTATATAAGCCAATGTAAGCAAGGATGATTGCATCATACTGCCCCTCTTTGAGCTTTCTTAGTCTTGTGTTGACATTACCTCTAAGCTCTTTTACTTTAAGGTCAGGACGGCGTTCTAGCAGTTGCATACGACGACGTAGGCTAGTTGTACCCACAGTAGCACCCTGTGGTAAATCATCTAGGCTTTTGTAGGTATGTGAAAGTAGCACATCACTTTGGTCTTGCCGTGTGGTAATGGCACAAAGCTCTAAGCCCTCAGGGATGTATGTGGGTACATCTTTGAGTGAATGCACCGCAAGATGTGCGTTGCCCGCGAGCATTTCATCTTCGAGTTCTTTGGTAAAATGCCCCTTACCTCCTATGAGAGCTAAAGGTTTATCAAGTATCTTGTCGCCCTTAGAGGTGATTTCGTTAAGTTCTACACTTATCTCTGGAAACGTTGTTTCTATTCTCTCTTTGATATGATACGCTTGCCAAAGAGCCAAGTTACTAGCTCTCGTAGCGATAATAAGTTTTTCCACGTCTACTACTTTGTATTAAATTTATTTGATAAGTGCTTTGTATCCATCACGCATTTTGTCCCACTCACCATCTATATAGATAGTAGGTGTACCAGAAACCATCATGCTACCTGCAGCTTTTTCATCGGCTTTCATCGCCTCTTTTACCTCTTTTGCATTCACTTTTTCTGCACTTACTGAGTATCCTGCATGAGACTTCACTGCTGCTAATATTTTAGTCATATCTGTCTCTTTAGGGTCTATTTTGAGGCTATAGATTTTCTCTACCACGTCAAGCTTACCTTCATGCTGTGCCACATGCATAATACGTGTCAACACATCTGAGACAGGGTGTATACGTAAAAGTGGTAAATGGTAGTAGTAAACCGCCATTTTTGTAGGATTCTCTCTTGATGCTTTAAAGATAGCAGGTACAATATCTTGACAGAAAGGACACTGTGGATCAGAGAAAATAATCACTTTATGTTTGGCATCTTTATTACCAAACATAAGATGTGCATCATCATACATACTCTCGGGTACACTTGGTTTAATGTTATCTCTGTAGTTATCTCCTGTTTTTAAATCTACAAGACTTCCTGTGACTAACCCATCTTTTATAAACATTGTCTCAGGGGCATTAATATCCTTACCTTGATACTCTAGTTGCATCGTTGTTAAAAGTATCGTCCACCCTGGTAAATCTTTATGGGTTTTAGACTCAATAACACTTACCCCATTTACTTTTACTTGTGGGTTTTTTACTACTGATTTTTTTATATATTTAAGTAGTGTTTTACTATCTGGTTGTGCATTAGCACTAAGAGCTACGGTCGCTACGACTGTGCTCATCAATAATTTCGACATCAATGACATTATCTTCTCCTTGTTTTTTAAAATGGTTATTTGTTGACTCAGGTGTTATTTTAGCAATAAATTGTAAATAAAGCGTGTAAGCTAGAGCAAGTAGACCTAAAAAGTCTGAAAATACCCCAGGGATGATAAGTAATATCGCACCTACAAAATAAGAAAGTCCAGCATTTTGGAACTTACGCATATCTAGTTTACCTTGTCTTACTGCATTCATGTTACTCATCATGGTGTATTGTGACTTTTGTAAAAGTGCCATACCTAGCATAAAACTTCCCACTATCCAAATGACTGACCATAAAAAGCCGATATTCTCACCTGTCTTTAGCGAAACATAAAGTTCTATAAAAAAATATGGGATAATTAAAAACATCGTTTAAAACTTACCCTCTAAAAATGCCAACACTTCATCACTAGAGAGTTCTTCTTTCACCATACCTTTACGTGTCACAAATTCTACCAAACCATCTGCTAGTTTTTTACCAATAACTACGGCATGAGGTACACCCAAAAGCTCATAATCTTTCATCTTCGCACCAAAGCGGTCTTTACGCTCATCTAACAGTACATCAACTCCTCTAGCAAGCATCGCTTCATAAAGCTTTTCACCAAGAGCGACTTGATTTTCATCTTTAATGTTAGAGATGATGATTTGCAAATCAAACGGTGCTGCTTCTTTGGTCCAGATGCACCCTTTATCATCATGATTTTGCTCGATGATACCAGCAAGCAAACGACTCACCCCTATACCATACGTACCCATAACCATAGGAACTGATTTTCCATTTTCATCTAAGAAGTTACAGGCTAAAGGTTCAGAGTATTGCGTACCAAGTTGGAAGATATGCCCTGCTTCTATTCCTTTAGTATAACGAAGCTTGCCACCACAATGTACACAGGCATCACCCTCACATACAGAAGATATATCTGCATAACTCATCTCTGGGGTATCAAATACACTAGGGTCTACGGCTGCACCCAATGTCTCTTCTATGATAACCATATCTAGTGTTACAGACGCATCACACTCCACTAATTCATTAGCACCTATGGCATTACAGGCTTTAACCTCTTGGAGTTCAATGTTACTAGGCAATACAAAGCCAACATGGGCTGTTTTACCCTCATCATACAAGGCTTTCATCACCACCGTTTTTACTTCGGTTTGTGTGTCGTATACCTTTGGCTGTGCCACAGCTGCTTCGATGTTTGCACCATACTCACAGCTCTCACATACGACGATGGTATCTTCACCAGAGTCTGCTAGTACCATAAACTCTTTACTTCCACTACCACCAATGGCACCAGAATCTGCTTCTACCACTCTAAAGTCAAGCCCTAAACGGGTAAATATCTTCTTATAGGTCTCTTCCATCAACGCAAACTCTCTTTGCATATCTTCAGTACT
>JAMONG010000105.1 GCA_027066595.1 Sulfurovum sp. | reverse complement strand
TGGATGTTTAACTCTTTGGTATTGCCGCTTATCATACTCTCGACCATTCCACTCTCTATATTGGGTGCTTTAGTGGGTACGTATGTGATGGGTATCAATATGACGATGCCAGGGATGATGGGTATCATAGGACTAGCAGGGGTTGTTGTTAATGATGGGTTGATTATGCTTAGTTTTATACGAGGCAGTAAAAACTATGATGAGATGCACCATAAAGCAGGCATGAGACTAAGACCTATTTTACTCACTTCAGTAACAACTGTACTTGGACTCTCATCGTTAATGTTCTTTGCTTCAGGACAAGCACTTATCTTACAACCTATGGCTATTAGTTTAGGTTTTGGTATAGCATGGGCAACGGTACTTAACCTTTACTATGTTCCTTTGATGTATGCGGTGATTTATAAGGTTAAACAGTAGAGATTTGCTGTGTTAGGGGTTCTTTCCCTAATAGTAGATTGATATCTACATCTTCACCATATTTTTCAAACAGTTTACTCATTCTGTTTAGTTCTATATCTGAACGAGAAAGGTATGGATTTTCATCTATATAATTTAAAAAGCTATGTGGATTTTCACAGAGTGTTTTGAGGTAATATTTTGTTAATTTACCCATAAATTTTTCGGTATCATTAATGAGTGTTTCTCTTGATACAGCATAAGGAATTCGTATTCCATAATAATTTACAGCTTCTCCTATTTGCACAAAATTTACTTTTTGTCTTTTCAAAATACGATGAAGTGAAGGCTCCATAAGAGAATATACAATACTAGAGTGATACAATAGAAAATTTATACGTGTTGCAATCATTAACCCATACGTAAGATATGTTCGTAAAGTTAAAGCAGAAAATATACTATGCTTAGGTATTTTATTTAGAAGTGAACCTCTTGAAATTTCGACTATAGGTAAGTCTTTTGTAGAAATATTTTTATTCGTATCATTTAAACTTCTTTGTAGAGGTAAGGTTTTTATAGGGGTTTTATTATTAATAAAAAAAACTCTTACAGTACCAATGTATGTGTTGGATAAATTATGTTTTAACAAATAAATAAATGATTGTTTATCATCTTCTCCATAAAGATACCAAGAAGACTTTTTTAGTTCAGGATAGATAGCATAACGATGATTAAATACATCATCACGTATTTTTTTCACCTCTTCGAAATCTTTTTTGCTTGTAGCTAAGCTTATAGAGTATTCTTGTGTTAAAAGCGTGAAAATCTCTTCGGAGAACATAGAAACCTTTCAATACATAATAACGTTACATTGTATTATTATTGTTATTTATTAGTATTCTTAATACTATTCGTGATACACTTTTTGTTATAATAAAGCCTATGAGTAGGTTTAATTATATAACACTTAGAAAAATCATTTTATATTCTATTGAAAAGGGCTTAAATTAATGTGTTGGTTTTTCAAAAAACAAACTTTTATCTTTTTATTTTTATTTCTCATCATTACTAACATCTCTGCATCAGAGGTTGATACATTACTTAATGACTTTACCCACAAAAATGATTTGAGTCAAAAAACAATTGATGAAAATAAAGGGCATTTAGTTCTTTTTACGAGAGAAAAGCTAGAAGATATGAATGCTAAGACACTAAAAGATGTCTTTAAAACGGCACCTGTCATTTATTATCATGAAAATAGATATGGATTGCCAGATCCATTAGCCAGTGGTGCTTTTGAACCTTATAGAAGTAACTTTATACGCCTATATGTAGATGGAGTAGAGATTACACAAGGTTGGATGGGAAGTGGCGTGGTACTTTATGGAGATATCAATATTGATTTTGTAGACCATATAGAATTTTATTATATGACACCATCTTTTGAAACATCAGTAGAGCCAGCTTATTTAACAATATTTTTATATTCCAAAGACCCTAAACGAGATGGTGGGGGTAAAATAGGGTTAATGCAAGGGAGTAGAGGACATAATACACAGAGTGTTAGCTATGGTGAAGAAAAAGAAAATTTTTCATATATGGTTAACTTGTCTAGAACTGATGCAAAACGAGAAAAAATAGATAATGGTACAGATAGACCTTTATCAAGAGATTTTACACGAACACAGCTTTTTTCTTATATTAAAACAGATACACAAATTTTTCATCTTCAACTTCTTAAAAAAGATACAGATAGTTTAGCGGGATTGAGTTTAGATGCAACTCCTTTACAGTCTGAAGTTGATTATCTTAATTTACATATGGATTATAGCATTGCTATATCTGAAAATTGGCGTGCTCAATTCACCTATGAATGGTTAAAAACCAACATCCGACAGATGGATGATACTGCTTTAGCTCTAGGAAATCAAATTTTCTCAAATTCATTACATACAGAGAATAAAAACAGTGTATATACTGGAGAACTTACATATAAAAATACGATAGGTAATAATCATATTACAACAGGTATCAAAGGTAGATTGAAAACTTTAGATTTATTTGACATAGAAGAGGTAACTAATGAAAAACTTGTCTTTGATAAAGAGAGTATTCTGTCACTCTTCTTTCAAAACCAATATGTCTTAAGTGAAGATCAACTCATTACCTTAGGATTAGAGTATAGTAAGATATTACGTAATGGAAGTATTAATGATGATGAGCTATATCAGTTACGTTTAGGATATATTTATTCCAGTGAAAAATGGAACTACAAAACATATCTGTACCGTACAATGTTCGCACTAGATCCATTTGGACGTTATTTACATTTAAGTGAAATAGAAAATACGGCTCCTCAAAGTACTATAGGTATTACACAAGAGTTTAGTTATAAAAATGATAATAACTATGCAAGAATAATGTTTTTAATGATGCAAGACAAAAATGGTTTATTGGAAAATGATGGTACAGGAAAGACACAATATTTCTTTACAATATTTAATTATAACTATCTTTTTGATATAAATAATAAAATTGATATTCAACTCTATTATGCACGATATAAAGATATAGCAAATGTTGATAGGCTGGATGATTATAGTGGGTATTTTAGTACTTCAAATAAATATGAAAACTTTAATTTTTACAATGCAGTGGTTTGGCATCAAAATAGTATAGATTATGTACATTATTTTGATGTTACAAGTTCTATCTCTTGGAATGCATCAGAAAATTTAACATTTACCCTGCAAGGAGAAAATCTTTTAAATAAGGCTAAGGAGACTAATCTATTTAGAATTAATCCTACGACAGGTGCTTTATTAGCCCCTTTATCTATCTCACCAATTGATCAGCGTATAACACTAGAAATGGAATATACATTTTGAAAAAAATATTATTGATTCTTATCTTTTTGAATGTTGGTGTATATGCATTAGATACCCAAAGTACACTCAATATTTATCATGAAATTTTTTCTTCATTGCTTGGCAGTCAAAAGATGAAAGTGTATACTAGAGATAAAGAATTACGACAGGTATTTAAGCATTCAAAGAAGATTGTATTGAGTGATACTCTGGCAAATTCAACCATCATATTGGTCAGTTCTCAATCAGATTTAAGACGGTATAAAAAAGAGCATATAGAGAAGTTGAACCATATTATTATGTTTGCTACAGATTATAGATTACTAAAAAAATATGACAACATAGTAGGTGCATTTTATTGGAAAAAAGGTAGGTCTCAACTGCTATTTATTAAACATAGACTCGATAAATACCATATTAAGTTAGCACCTAAATATAGAGCTTTTATAGTAGATGAACTATGACATTAAAAAATACAAAATACATCGTTATTATTCTTGCATTGCTTATTGCTTTTGCTCTTTATTTACAATATGAAATCTCTAATAATACAGAAAAATTAAAAAGATTAGAATTAGATAAAGTACATGTACATGCTAAAAATATTGTAAAGTTTTTGAAAACAGAGATAGATGGGAATATCTATCAGTATTTAGTAAAACATCCAGAAAAACGTCAAGTCTATAATAAGATTTTAAATACATTTATGTCTGATGAATTTAAATATATCTTTTTGATTAATAAAGATGACAAAAATCATTACCGTTTTTTGCTTGATGGAGATATAAGCGAACCCGTGGAGTTTAATTCACTATTTTTTCCAAAAGATAAACAATATAATGAAGTATATCTTTTTAAAAAGCCAGAGATTATTGAACATAAAGAAGGAGTAGAAGAGGTTTGGCTCTCTTTATTGTACCCCATAGTAAATAAAGATAAAACAGAGGCCTTGCTTGTTATAGATTTATCTGAAGCATATGGTAAAAAGATTTTAAACTTTAACAATCCTATGCAAGAAATTGTTTTATATATGCAACTGTTTTTAGTGATTAGTAGTATCTTTTTATTGGGTACATTTTACAATCTTTACTTGTTAAAAAAATCTTTATTAGAAGACAAGTTAACTTTAGCCAAAACAAAAATGTATTTAAGAGAATTTTTTGAAGTACAACATGAATCTAATTATAATTTTATGTTGGTAGACATAGATAACTTTAGATTAGTAAATGAAAAATATGGCATCAAAGCAGGAGATAAAGTATTACAGGATTTTGTAAGTGAAGTGGCATATCGCTTAGAGAACGATAGCGTTATTGTCCGTTTAAATGGTGCTGAATTTATACTTGCCATTCCTAAGAAAAAAGGTGATATTAAGAGAGTTACCCAGATACTTTTTAGACAGTTATCTGAAAAAAAATATTTAGTCAATAACAACACGATTGTGCTTTCTCTCTCTATAAGTGCTGTAGATACACCAGCAGAGATAAAGTCTCTACTAGAGATAGAGAGTATATTAGAACAAAATATGCTTGAAATAAAGAGTTCAGGTAAAAATAACTATGTTGTAATTAATCAAAATGTAGAGAATGAATTACGTTATAAAAATATGGATTATATTTCACAAAGACTTGACAATGAGGAACTGGTGTGTCTCTATCAACCTATCTATGATATACAAACAGATAAATTTGTTAAATATGAAGCCCTTGTTCGTTTAATAGATAACGAACAAAACACATTGATTGAACCTAGTTATTTTGTAGATACAATACGTTCTACTTATCGTTATATCAAGATGAGTAGACTTGTCTTTAAAGAGGTTTTTTCTGTATTACATCAATATGAAGAGGTACATCTTTCTTTAAATTTAGATCTTCATGATTTGTATAATGAAGAGTTGATGGACTTTATTAATGTAGAACTTTATAACCATAGAAGTGTTGCACATAGACTTACTTTTGAGATACTTGAAAAACATGAAATAGAAGATTTTGCACATGTTGCACTTATTTTTCAAAAACTAAGAACCTATGGTTCAAAGATTGCCATCGATGATTTTGGTAGTGGGCACTCAAACTATCTTTATTTGATTAAACTTGATATTGATATTTTAAAGATTGATGGTACACTTATTCATGCACTCAAAGATGACCCTGAACGTGCAAAAGTAGTTTTGGCTTCTATCTGTGCTTTAGCAGAAAAACAAGGATATGAAGTTGTCGCTGAATTTGTCTCTGATAGTAAGTTATATGAAGAGGTAAAAGCATTAGGTATTCGGTACGTACAAGGATACCATTTTGGAAAGCCTAAAGCTATTAAAGAGTACTGCGGAGACTGTAAATAGCTAAAGGAGATAAGGTGCTAGTTTATATTTGTAAACACCGTTTGTACATCTTCATCATCTTCTAGTTTATCGATGAGTGTTTCTAGCTCTTCCATGTGTTCATCGCTTAAGTCTATGGGTGTGTTGGCGATGTACTCTAGTTTGGCACTTTTAACTTCGATGTTCATGTCTTCTAGGGCTTTAGAGAGTTCACCAAATGACTTAAAGTCACCAAATACTCTCACGATGTTAATATCTTCACCATCTTCTTGGGGTTCTACATCTTCTTCTATCTCTTCTAGTCCAAAGTCGATGAGTTCAAGTTCTAGCTCTTCTAAGTCCATCTCATCTGTTTTGTTAAAAACAAAGACACATTTACGCGTAAACATGAAGTTGAGTGAACCAGAAGTAAGCATCTCTCCACCATTACGTACGAGTATCGCTTTTACGTTTGCTACGGTTCTTGTGTTGTTGTCTGTAGCACATTCGATAATCATCTGTACACCATGAGCCGCTTTAACATCATAGGTAATTTCTTTAATATCTGCCAAATCTTTAGCGGCAGCACGCTTAACTGCAGCATCTATGTTGTCTTTAGGCATATTTTGTGCCTTGGCATTGAGTATAGCAGTACGAAGTTTAGGATTCATATCTGGATCCATACCTCCTTCTTTTGCTGCCATTGTGATGATCTTACCTAGTTTAGGGAAGACTCTTGACATCGTTCCCCATCTTTTCATTTTTGCTGCTTTACGGTATTCAAATGCTCTACCCATCATATATCCTTACGTATTAATTGTGAGATTATACTCCTATTTATGTTAGGTGTACTTTAGAGCAAACTTGTCATTTTACGCTTATTTTATACTCTAAAATGCTCTTATAAAGTAGATGGTTTTTCTCTAAAATGTGCCTATGTTAGTACAAGAAAGGTATAAGTGATGCTTAAAAATATTCTCTCTAGTGGATTTACGTTTAAAAAAGAAGAGTATGAGTTAAAAACAAAATATGTTTTGTTAAATAATTTGATTATTATACTCGCTATTAGTCTTACAACAGCAGGTCTATTTCGTCTGTTAACAGATAATTATATACAAGCAATGATTGACTTTTCTGCAATATTTATAGGTTCTTTCCTTATTTTTTTATTGCGTAAAATGAAAAAAGGAAACTATAAAGTAGTTGCGTATATTATGGTATTTTCATCGGCATCACTTATTTTAGTTTCTTACTATATAAGTAATGGTGTAATTAATATCAATACATGGTTTATTGCATTGATTATCCCGATATTTTTTATATTGGGATACAAGATAGCTCTATTCATGGCATTTATTTTTATGTTTATGATTGCGATGTTAAATTTAAATTATATGCCAACAGATACAGTGAATCAACTTTTTGGATATGTACCACTCTTTTTATCTATCATTTTTTTACATATATATGAGTATAGATTTTATCAGTTTACTCAGATTTTAAGAGATATCAATAATAATTTGGAGAAAAAAGTAAAAGAGAAGACACTAGAGAGAACCAATGTACTTGAAGAACAAAAAAATATATTAGATTATCAGGCACATCATGATGTGTTGACTTCGCTCCCAAATAGAACAAAGTTCCAAAAAGTGATTAAAAAAATGATGAATTATGCTCAAAGTAATGATGATAACCTCTCTATATTATTTATAGATTTAGATCATTTTAAGAATATAAATGATTCGTATGGTCATGATATTGGTGATAAGGTTTTACAAATTACGGCAGATAGAATATTAAATTGTATTCGTAAAGAAGATACTTTGGCACGTTTTGGTGGTGATGAGTTTGTGGTACTTATTAATAATTATCATGATAAATCCGATATAGAAGTGATAGCAGGAAATATTATTGCATGTATCTCTAAGCCTTTAGAGATTGATACGATGACAATGTTTGTCTCTTGTAGTATTGGTATTAGTATATATGATGAAACCATACGTACGTATACAGATTTAATTAAATATGCAGATACAGCCATGTATAAAGCAAAAGAGAATGGACGAAATAGGTATAAATTTTACGCTTCAAATATGACAGAGCTTGCTTTTGAAAAAGTTCTCATGGAAACTAGTATGCGTTTTGCACTTGATAAAGAGGAGTTTATTGTCTACTATCAGCCCCAAGTGGATGGAAAAACCAAGAGCATAGTAGGTATGGAAGCATTAGTACGATGGAATCATCCTAAAATGGGATTAATTTCTCCAGAAACATTTATACCATTGGCGGAAGAAACAGGGCTTATCTTAGCTTTGGATCAATGGGTAATGTATACGGGTATGCGTCAAATGAAAAGTTGGTATGAGATGGGGGTAAGCCCAGGTAAATTGTCTTTAAATATTTCAGCAAGACAGTTACAACAAGAAGATTTTTTAGAAGTGATAAAAAGGATGTTAGTTGAGACTGAATGTAAAGCAAAGTGGATAGAATTGGAAATAACAGAAAGTCATATTATAGAAAATGTACTAGATGTTATTGAAACATTACATCATATAAAAGCACTTGGAATCAGTATTGCCATAGATGACTTTGGTACGGGGTATTCATCTTTATCTTATTTAAAAAAGTTACCTGTTGATAAATTGAAGATAGATCAATCATTTATAAAAGATATACCAGATAATAAAGAAGATGCAGCGATTACCAATGCGATGATAGCCATAGCAGAGAGTTTAAATCTTCAGGTTATTGCAGAGGGTGTTGAAACGTTAAAACAACAAAAATATCTTTTAGAACATAACTGTAATTTAATACAAGGATATTTATATTATATGCCTATGAGTAGTAAGAAGATGGAAAAAATACTAAAGAAAGTAAAAGAGAGATAATTACTCTTCTTCACATTCAAGTTTGGTAAATAGAAGTTTGATAACTTCTTGGGTAGCTAAAAAAGAGAAAAGAGAACTTTTGAAGAATTTTAATTCTATATTCCCTTTTAATAAATATGAATTATAAAAAGGAATATTGAGAGCCTTGATAATTTTTTCACCATCATCCATCATTGTCGATACACCAACTTCTTTGGTATGTTTTTGTCTGGAGATGAGGTAGGCATAATAACGGGTGAAAAGCATAGAAGCAGCTTTCTGGTTGAGTGCAAAGAAAGAGATAACATAGTTACATCCTACTTCATTTGGTTCTGCAAAATCCTTTTCTTTCAAATCCTTTTCCATTATTTTGCCATTGCATAGTTTGTCAAAACTGTTAGGTTTTAATTTTAAGGTAAAAAGTAAGCCTGTTACTTCATCAGCATATTGGCAAATAAGAAAGAAATTTGCTGGCATGAGTGCCCATTTCTTGAAGTCTTCATCTTTAAGTTGGCTAAGGTCTTGGTTAAAATCTTTGTCTAGGTAGGTGTTTATTTTTACAACTTTATCTACAAGTTCTGTAGATTTAAGTTGATAGATTTTAAATTCATCTAATGACATAGAAGAAGAGGGAAAATCTAAAATAAGTTTTTTACTTTTGCTCTCTGTCAAGATATTTTTCATACCAATAGTACAAAGCTCTTCTTCTATTTCATCTTCATTCTTCTCTTCATAACAGGGAAATGGCATATTGTTTAGTGTTTGAAAGTATTTGACAATATTTACTTTTTTTATAAGTCTAGGTTGGGTAATAGCTCTTTCCCATTTACTAAGTGTGGTAGTATCTAATCCTTGAAAGTTATCAATATCAAAACTATAAAGAGCATGTACTAATTCTTCTTGTGTAAGATTATTATGAGCACGGCATATTTTTAAGTATTCATTAAATTGCATGAGTGAAGTATAACAGACATCTGCTTGTATTTGCTAAGTACTTTTAAAGTTTAGGAGTGTATATTGCATTATGAAACTAAACGAATTAAAACTAACCAATCCTTACCTAACACTCTCCCCCGAGTGCTATGACAAAGTAGCTCCAACCCCTCTACATAACCCATATCTTATACATGCCAATGAAGATGTAGCCAAAATACTAGAGATTGACACAGAAGAACTCTATACCGATGACTTTGTAAAACTTCTTAATGGCGAGTACAAAGCAGAGGGTTCAGAACCTTTTGCTATGTGTTATGCTGGGCATCAGTTTGGGCATTTTGTACCACGTTTGGGTGATGGCAGAGCCATCAACATAGGAACCATAGAGAAGTACCATCTGCAGCTCAAAGGTGCAGGAATGACAGAGTATTCACGTTCTGGCGATGGACGAGCAGTGCTACGTTCAAGCATACGTGAATACCTCATGAGTGAAGCGATGCATGGACTTAAGATTCCTACTACGATGTGTTTAGGACTTATAGGTTCAGAACATGATGTAAGACGTGAAAGCGTAGAAACAGGTGCTATAGTCTGTCGTGTAAGTTCTTCATGGGTACGTTTTGGTACGTTTGAGTACTATGCCTCACAGGGGATGTTTGAAGAGCTTAAAGCCTTGGCAGACTATGTTATAGAAGAGAGCTTTCCTCATATTAAAGGTAAGCCAGACCCTTATGCACTACTTTTTAATGAAGTGATGGTACTTACATCCAGACTTATGGCACAGTGGATGTCTGTAGGCTTTAACCACGGGGTGATGAACACTGATAATATGTCTATAGCAGGGCTTACCATTGACTATGGTCCTTACGCCTTTTTAGATGACTTTAGACATGATAATGTCTGTAACCATACCGATGTTGATGGACGCTACTCTTATACAAATCAACCTCAAGTTGCCAAGTGGAATCTTCAAAGACTGATGCAAGCCCTTAGCCCCTTGACTACTATAGAGAAGATGGAAAAAAACCTACTTATTTATGACAAGATATATATTCGGTATCTGCATTACTATATGTGTAAAAAGCTAGGTTTTGAAGGCACAGTAGAGGGTGACCCAGAACTGATAGACGATATGTATGATATGCTTGAAACACTACATGTCGACTACACACTTTTCATGCGAATGCTAAGCCATTATGAACATAAGGGAGAGAGAAAAGTACTACTGGCTACTGGACTCTACCATGAACCTATGAACGCCTGGTTAGACAGATATGATGAACGCATACAGTACATAGACAAAACCGTACGTAAAAAACAGATGCTTTCTAACAACCCAAAGTATGTACTTAAAAACTATATGCTACAAGAGGCTATAGACGCAGCGGAGTCTGGAGACTTCTCTTTGGTAAGTGATTTGTTCAAAATCGCACAAAATCCTTTTGAAGAATATCCAGAGTTTCAAAGATGGGCAGAAGCTACACCTAAAGCATTTAGAAATCAAAGGCTAAGTTGTTCTTCTTGATGCTTGTCAATTTGAGATAGTAAGATTATCGGTACAATCCATCATTAAAACGAAGGTAAATTATGAAAACAGACGTAGTAGATTTAGAATCGATAGAAATAATGGTACGTGCATTTTATGCGAGACTGATAAAAGATGATTTGGTAGGTCCATTTTTCATCAAAGCATTGGGTGATGATTTGGGTAATGCTAAATGGAGAGAACATTATGGCACACTAGATAGCTTTTGGCTCTTGATGATGACAGGAGAAAAAGGCTATATGGGAGACCCATATATGGTACATGCTTTCATAGGTAAACTTACCGTGGAAGTCTTTGACCGTTGGCTAGAAATCTTCCATGAGCAAGTACATTCACAATTTACCCCAGAGATAGCAGACAAGTTTTACTCCAAAGGTAAAACCATAGCAGTAAGGTTTATGGAAGGTCTGGAGATAGGTGAATTTGCAACAGATGAAGATGATGAGTACTAGTCTAGAGGAGAACATTTTGTTAGCAGAAGAAGTCAACAGAGAAAATCTTTCAAAAATGGTACGAACTTTTTATCAAATGATTATGGATGATAAAACAGTAAATCCCTATTTTATTATGGCACTGGGTAAAGACTTAGAGAACGAAGCATGGCAGGAACACTACAAAATCCTTGAAGACTTCTGGCTGATGTTGATGACAGGTGAAAAGGTCTATACAAGAGAAGCTTTTACACCCCATACGGAGATGGCTGAACTGTATGCAGAAACGTTTGAGCGATGGTTAGAACTATTTGATGAAGTGGTGCATATGTACTACACCCCAAAACTTGCACAAAAGTTTTACAAAAGAGCAGAAGTACTTAGTCGTAAGTTTATGCAATGGTTGGAGATAACTGAGTAGTTCCTTTATAGTCATTTAAGCCTAAATGTCTATAATGTACCAAATAGACAAAAGGAACATTATGACTACTATCACAGCCTCTGACTTAAAGCAAAACAGTATGCGTTTACAAGATGCTCTTAGAGATGACTTGCTTGTAACTAAAAGAGATAAACCTTTTGTAGTAGTGATGGACTATGAGAAATACATTAAACTACAGGCATATATAGATAAAGTAGAGAATGAACCAGTGGTAGATGATGGCTATCCTTCTATCTCTTTTGATGAGGCTTGTGATAGGGTGGCGGATGCAGTTCATGAGTATCGTAAGAATGGTACTAAAAACTGTATTTCCTCTGAGGTACTTAAAGATGAGTTAGATACGTTTATAGACAATCTTTAGGATGTGGTATGAGAATTATTACCAAACCACTCTTTAAAAGTGGGCTAAAAGATATATTGACATATATTGGTTACGATAGTAAAGTTCGAGCAAAACAATTTAACAAAAATTTATTTGTCGGTATCAATAGTCTAGATAATTTCCCCTATAAATTTAGACAATCTATACATTTTAATGATGAAAATATTAGAGATTATGTTTTTAAAGGCTATACTATTCCTTATTTGATAGATGAAGAGAATGATATGATTGTTATCTTAGATATTTTTAAGTGGATAGACAAATAAAAAATGAGTGGAGAAGTTAAAAATGAAATTCATATTCGTTATATTGATGTTGGGTTTACAAGCATATGCATATAATTATGGTAATTATAAAGAAAATTTAGAAGCATGTAAAAATGGTAATGCTAAACGATGTAATGACTTAGCAGGCATTTATCTTAGAGGAAATTTTAGAGATAACATACGAGAAGATGAAAAACAAGCACAATATTATTATGATATGAGTTTAGAACTTTATGAGAAATATTGTAATAAGGGTAATGGAAAAGCTTGTTTTGATTTAGCGGAGAAATATAATGGTATGAGATGGAATATTGATCAAAATTTAAGTATGATGGCTAAATATCATGAAAAATCATGTGAACTTGGATATGGTAAAGGGTGCAATGAATTAGGAGCATCATACAAAAGAGGTCATGGTGTTAATGAAGATAAGGAAAAATCTAATAAATATTATCAAAAAGCTTTATTACTTTATGAT
>JAMONG010000104.1 GCA_027066595.1 Sulfurovum sp. | reverse complement strand
GTATATGGACTATCTCGTCACATCTGTGTTTTTTGTCTGCATAGCGTGAGGGTACAAAGGGGCTGGGGGTGATGTCTCGCTCTATCTTGCTCATGTTTGGTAGGGCATCTACCTTGATGACTCTGGTCTTTTTACGTCTGGCATCACCATAGCTAGACTCATTGAGCCGTAGCCATCTAAGACGCTCTAGGTCAACGTCAGCTGTTATCATATGGCTATCCATACGAAATCGCTCATTTTGAGCCAATGTAGAACCATATTCAGAGATGATAGCATGTCCTCCAAAGACAGTGTCTGTTGTACTTTCACCCACACCTGCCGAAGAGTAAACATACGCAGCCATACACCTAGCACTCTGTGTACGCACAAGCTCTTCACGATACTCGTGTTTACCTATGAGTTCGTTACTGGCACTTAGGTTAAAGAGCAGGTTAGCACCATTGCTTGCCATGTGGTTACTTGGAGGTGTCACCGCCCAAAGGTCTTCACATATCTCTACCCCAAAGGTCATCTCCTTTTTGTCTGTAAAGAGTAAGTCTACACCAAAAGGTACTTCTTCATCTAAAAGGTCAAGAGTCGTTCGTGTAATGTCACGCCCTGTGGTAAACTGACGTTTTTCATAGAACTCTTTTTTGTTAGGCAAGTATGATTTTGGTACAACACCAAGCACTTTTCCATTTTGAATGACAGCGGCACAGTTATAGAGCCTATCGGCTTCAAAGACTGCTAACCCTACGATAGCAATGGTATTGATATTTTTTATATTATTTAATATATACGAGAGTGCTTCATTTTGAGAAGCGATGAGTGTTTGGTTCATGAGAAGGTCACTAGCAGTGTATCCTGTGAGCGTAAGCTCTGGAAATACAATGACAGAAACCTCTTTTTTATGAGCTTCGTTGATGAGCGTAATTATCTCTTCAGCATTTTTGCTAGGGTTACCTACGATGGTTTTGTTGACTGCTGATGCTACTCTGTAATATCCGAACATATATTTCCTTGTAGGTCGGGGTGTCCTCTCCCCGACAAATATTCAAACAATAGTGAATATTATTTTATACAAATTAATGTCGGGGTGAGGATACCCCGACCTACGGTTGATTATGCTTTGCTTGCTACAATCTCAACAGACTCTATGTCATCATTTTGAGCGATTTTGTCAAGCACCATAAATGAATCAGTGTCATCTTCTTCGATAGCACCAAATACTGTGTGTACACCATCTAAGTGAGGCGTAGGAACAAAAGTGATGAAGAACTGGCTACCACCTGTGTTTGGTCCAGCGTGAGCCATAGAAAGCGTACCACGTCTGTGTGGCTCCATACTTGTATCAGTTTCACAGTCGATGTTCCAGCCTGGTCCACCTGTTCCTGCCATAGCAGGGTTGTCTTTAGAATGTGGGCAACCACCTTGAGCCATAAATTGCTCTATTACTCTGTGGAACTTTAAACCATTGTAAAAACCTTCATTTGCTAGGTGTGCAAAGTTTGCTACTGTGTTAGGTGCGTCTGCTGGGTAAAGTTTTACCCAGATAGTCCCTTTAGATGTGTTAAATTTAGCGTAGTTATATGTGTCCATTACTTCTTGAGCGATGTCGTATCTTTTTGTGTCGTTTCCAAACATAGTGTTTAGTCCTTATATATTAAAATTAAAGTATAATTATACCAATAAATATTTAGGGGTTGTGTATGGAGTTATGTGTTGCATTAGATTTACCCTCAGCCAAAGAGAATTTAGCCTTGGCAGAGTCTATAAGAGGCTATGATGTCTGGATGAAAGTAGGGTTTCGTGCCTACATCCGTGATGGCAAAGAGTTTATAGAAGCACTTAAAAAGATAAATCCTGATTTTAAAATCTTTTTAGACCTTAAACTTTATGACATCCCTAACACTATGGCAGACGCGGCAGAAGAGATAGCGAAACTGGGTGTAGAGATGTTTAACATCCATGCCAGTGCTGGCTCAGTGGCTATGAAAACAGTGATGGAGAGACTCTCTAGCTATGAGAAACGTCCCCTTGTTTTAGCTGTAACGGCACTCACTTCTTTTGATGAAGCAAACTTCAAAGAGGTATATGAAAAAGGCATTGATGCTAAAGCAGAGCAGTTTGCTAAGATGAGTTATGAAAATGGCTTAGATGGTGTGGTCTGTTCAACTTTTGAGAGTCGTGCCATTAAAAATGCAACCTCAAATGATTTCTTAACACTTTGCCCTGGCATACGCCCCTTTGGGGAAGATGCTGGTGATCAGCAACGTGTAGCTACTTTAGAGTTGGCAGCGAAAGAGGGTGTAGACTATCCTGTGGTGGGAAGACCTGTCTATAAAGATAAGAACCCTGAAGCCAAAGTGGCACAAATGCTTAAGGTAATGGCTGCTTTGTAATTAGAAGATTATCTTTTAATCTCTTTTTTGGTTTTAGTCATCTCTACAGCATTGTCCATACCTTGCATCATGAGGTACATACCTGTAGCAAAAAGTGCTAAAACAATGAGTGGTGCAAGCTTCTGAAACATAATCAAATCCTAATATTTTAATAATTTTTTAAATTTATAGCATATTTTACTCTAAAAAAGACAATAAAATGAGTATTATATGTTAAAATATAATAAATAGCTAAAAATAATTTAACAATAAAGAGGGTACATGTCAGATAAAAATGCAAACAACGTAGATCAAATCAGAGATTTAATCTTTGGAAATCAGATAAAAGATTTTGAAGCACAGTTTAACCAACTCAACGACACGCTAACTGTGATGGAAAACAAAATGACAAAAGCGTTTAATGAGTCTCATACAAAACTACAAAAAGAGACAGAGCGTTCGTTAGAAGTGCTTGAAAAAAAGATAGATAATCTTTCAACGTCCACTCAAAGAGAAAGAACAAAACTTAAAGAACTTATAGATTCTACAGATGAAAACCTACATGAACAAATGACAAACCAAAAAGATGAGTTTGCCACAAAACTTAAAATATTTAAAGAAAATGTAGCAGATGATAACAAAAAAATGTCTGAAAACATGAAAACAATGCAAAATGAGATACAAGCAACACTTCAAAAAGGTCTTGCAGGTCTTTCTGATGAGAAACTTTCGCGTGACTCTATGGCACAAATGCTCTTAGATGTAGCAATGAAGATACAAGGTACAGATGTCAATGCGATGTTAGCACAAGGCACTAAGACTGAAAAATAGTCCCACAGAGTTAGATCAGTTAAAAGAACTTCTTTTATCTGAAGAACTCGAAAAATTTGAAAAACTAACATCAAAAGTTGATAAACTTGACTTTGAGGCAAGTGATGATGCAACCATCATGAAACGTGTAACACCTGCCATATCTAAAGGTATCGCAGAAAATAAAGAGACGATGATTGACGCACTCTATCCTATCATGGGTGGTATGATATCGAAGTATGTCACGCAAGCCATTAAAGAACTGATGGAGACCATCAATAAAAAGATAGAGAGGGGTCTCTCTTTTGAAAACTATAAGCGTAAAGCAAAAGCAAAACTCTCTGGTGTGTCTGAGATGGAGTTACTTTTAGAAGAGAGTTCAGGTGCACTTATCTCTTCTTTGTTTGTGATACATAAAGAGAGTTCGTTACTCATAGCTGAAGCGAATTTAGAAAACAAAGAGATAAATGATGCTCATATGGTGGCTTCTATGGCATCTGCAATTAAAGATTTCATCAATGACTGGGTAAAAAACAGTGAAACAAAAAATGAAGTACAGATATTAAGTTATGGAAATGCAACACTCTACATAGAGAGTGCAGGTTCAGTCTATATTATTGCATTTTTAGATGCTGAACCAGACTATGAACAGCGTACAGATATCAATGAGTTTTTTGCAAAAATTGTCAAAGAATATGCACCTTTTTTCCAAAAATTTGATGGTGATGATAGCAGCAATGAGATTGTAACACTTTCCATGAAAATGGAAGATTATCTTTATAAACAAATCCCCCTAAGTAAAGAAGAGAAGAAAAATCCTGCCAAAATGATTTTAGTGCTACTTGCTTTGTTGCTTTTAGGATATGGTACGTATCTGTTTAATGGGTGGTATATTAAAAATAGTTTGGAAAATACCGTCTATGCTCAAACAGGAGAGCAGATAAACATTAGTGATGAGGGTGCTACGTATGTACTTAGTGGGCAAGTTACCTCTACAGATGTCATTTATGAGATAGAAGAACTTATGAAAAGGCAAACAAAAAAAACAATCAATAATAAGCTTCTTGTACCGATGCGTTATATCGATAAGCGTTTACAAAAAGAAAAAGAATCTAGTGAAGCGTCTGTAGAAAAATTAGAGAGTAAATTGGCATCTTTAGAAAGTGGTTTTGAAAAATCTATAAATGGTTTACAAGAGAAGATTTTTCTGTTAACCCAAGAGTTACAAGGATCAGATAAACGATTAAAAGTATTGCTTAAAGATACGACAGATGAAATTACAGTCTTAAAAGAAGAAAAAGCGAGATTAAACAGGGTACTTGAAATTAAAAATGAGATTTTTACCCGTCTTGATCATTCATTTTCAAAAAGTCCATACTATAATAAAGAAGAGCATACTTTAGATTTTAGAAAATTAGAAGTATTTATTGCAAGTGAAGCACTCTATAAAAAAGAGGCTATACAAGTGATTGCAGAGGCTTTTACAAAATATATGACGATATTGGTTCAATATAAAGAGTATATACGTTCTATCATCATAGAAGGGCACTCCGATAGTACAGGGCTGGAAGAAGATAATGTAGCACTTTCGCACAAGCGTGCATTGGCTGTAAAATATTATCTTGAAAGGTTAAATATAGTAAAACAGTATCATATGAAGCCTTTTATGAAAATAGAAGCATATGGAAGTGCTAGAGCTATAGAGGTAGATGGTATTGAAAATAAAAAAGCATCTAGGCGTATAAAAATAAAATTTGAACTCAAAGAGAGCCAAATAATAAATAATTTAAGGAAAATAATAAATGATTAGAAAAAAAATACTTCTACTGGGTGATTTCTCTGTAGGAAAGACAAGTTTAGTAAGAAGATATGTAGATGGTGCATTTGATGATAAATATTTAACAACCATTGGTGTAAAAATCTCTAAAAAGTTACTTACTCTAAACGGTGAAGAGTATGAGATGCTTATTTGGGATGTTGAAGGTTCAACGCCTAGTAAAAAAATATCTTTAGGTTATTACCGAGGAGCGAGTGGGGCTATCTTTGTTACAGATGTTAATCGACAAGAGACATTAGATAGTTTGGCTGATCACAAAGAGATATTTTTAAATGAAAATCCAGATGCAGCATATGTTGTAGCTTACAATAAAGCAGATATGTTAAGTGAGGTAGCTAAAGAGAAAATAGAGCTAAAGGATGATACTTTTTTAACCTCTGCAAAAGATGATAATAATGTAGAAGCATTGTTCATACGACTGATGGAAAAAATGGTGTTATGAAAAATATACAAATTATACTAAATGCTATTTTATCGAAAGATATTTTTGAGTATCTTACTTTTGATCAGAACTTTGAAGTAGTAGATAGCTCTGCAGGATTAGTGAAATATTTAGAGAAAAGTCCAAAAGTCGGTAGTGATATTTTAGATTTTTTACCTGAACTTGTAGGCTCTGAAGAAGAGATACAAGAGATATTTTCTAAACCTCATTTAAATTATGTTTTAGAGTCAGTCTATAAAAATGATTATTATGTCAATATTTCTATAGAACACTATGATGTAGATAGATTACTTGTGTTGATACATGATATAACAGATGTTACACTTACACAGCAACAACTTTTACAATATAGCAATGAATCAATTCTTATTAACAATACATTGCAAAATATACTAGATAGTCAAAATGCTCTTTTATTTGTAACACATAATAATATAATAACCTATACAAATGAACAGTTTATGCACTATTTTGGTGTAAAAAGAATGAAAGATTTACAAAGAAAGAATTTAAAAATCTATGAATATTTTGACAGTTCTTTAAAAAGTTATGAAGCTCTTTATGAGCGTGTTAACAGTAAAGAAGAGTATATTGTTATCAATAAAGACACTTTTATCTTACAAGCAACAATAGTGGAGTCTAGCCATACATTATTTACTTTAACAAAAGTGACTAAACTTTCAAATGAGATGCAACAAGATACCCTTACGGGTGCATATAAAAAAAGTTATTTTAACACCCAGCTAAAAAGACTAATCAACAATAAAGAAGAGGGTATCGTAGTGGTTTTAGATTTAGATGATTTTAAATTAATCAATGATACTTATGGACATCAAGCAGGTGATGATATATTAAAAGCGTTTGTAAAGTTAATACAAGACAATATACGAGGAAATGATATTTTTGCTAGATGGGGTGGAGAAGAGTTTCTTTTATTGTTAGAACATACAAATATAGAACATGCTCTAAAAAAATTAGAAAGTTTAAGAACTATTATTGATAGATATACATTTAAACATGTAGGGCATATGACAGCTAGTTTTGGAGTAGCATGCAAAGAGGAAGATGATGATATGCACTCTCTATTGCAACGGGCAGATCAAGCACTTTATCAGGCAAAAGACAAGGGAAAAAACTGCATCGTTTTTAAAAAGGCTTAAAAGCTTAAAAAAAAGTTATTTTAAGCTTTTATTTAAGCCAATTGCATTATAATCTCACCCACAAAACACTTGGAGAGTTGGGAGAGCTGGTTTAATCCGCGCCCCTGCTAAGGGTGTGTACCTTCACGGGTACCGAGGGTTCGAATCCCTCACTCTCCGCCACTTATTAATCTTCATTCTTATATAAATTTAAATTATTACTTCTTAGTGTATTTAACATGGTAGCTGTATAGGTACATAAGAAATCTTTGCCAATACTTCATCACTCTCATCTTTTAAAGGTGCAAGTGTATTTTTTCTTCTAAGAAGAAATGCTAGTTCACTTTTGTTTAGGTCAATATATTTATCTTGTATCTGTGTTAAACAGTCACATAGTGAGTTTGATATGAGCGTTTTATATATTTCAATATATCTTTCTAATTTTGTTATTTCTTTGTTTAGTTCATAACGTGTCATAAATATCCTTTATTGTTAACCACAGTATAGAAAAAGTACAATCACAAGGTAAGGTCATATTGAAGATATTTTTTTTTATGATATGACTAGTTTTATCTCTTAGTTATAATCTATAAATAGATATGATTTAGGTATTACTATTTAGAGGAAAAATAATGAAAAAATTGCAGTATGTATTAGGTTTAGGGGTTTCAATGGTATTGGTAGGGTGTATGAATACACCTACAGTCTCTAACTCAAAGATGCAAACAGTAAAACTTGCAGATGGAAAAAGCTATAGTGTTCCTGCAGGTTCAGTCTATACAAAAGCAGCAGTTACTCCACAAGCTATACAGTTTTACAAGGTGATGGGAGTGAGTAATTGTAAAAATGGAGATATTACATGGGAAGACCCAAGTATCGCCAATAAAATTAATAAAATAATGCGTGGTGGTACAAAACAAGAGGGAATAACGATGTATGTTGAAGCTGCAAAAGCAGGGACGATAGGGTGTGCTAGCCCACTTTAAATAAAAGAGACTTTCTCTTTTATTCTTCAGTAGGAATGTAGTATGTCATCGTACTACGACCAAACTTCTTACGCTTTTTTAATGTCAGTTTTCCTATGTGCTTAGGCATATCAAGGTTTGACATATGTTCTACGATGACCATCTCACATACTTCAGGTGCTATGGTCTCTATAAGTGCTATGGTTTTGTCATAGACATCATCCATGCCATCTCTTGTGGCAAAAGGTGGGTCGAAATAGAAGTAGGTCTTTTCTTTTGATTTTTTTACCATACTGTAGACTGTTTCAAACTTTTCAAAACTGTCTCCATAAAAGAGGTGAGACTTTGAGGGAGCTATGTTTTTAACATTTTTTTCTAAACAGTAAAATGCGGTTTTGTTGTATTCCATAAAATAGGCTTGTCCTGCACCACGGCTGAGTGCTTCAAGTCCTATAGAACCTGAACCTGAAAAGACTTCTACAAAGTTCTTATCGATGATGTCAAACTGTAAAGTATTAAAAAGGGATTCTTTCAAGATACCTTTTGAACTTCGCGTTGTAAAGATGTCGGGTATCTCTACCTTTTTACCTTTATACTCTCCTGCGGTGATGGTGGTTGTAAATATTTTAATTTTTTCTTTATGCTTCATAGCTGTATTTTATCTAAAACACTCAAAAATTTACGATAGTCTTAAGTGTATGAATAAGTTTACTCTTTTCGCGTACATCTCTTCTCTCTTTACCTGGTTCTGTAGTTGTGATAATCGTACGACCTGTAATGTGCTTCGTTCGGTCTTTTTTACGTATGCCCCAATAGGTATGCATAATGACAGGTTCACCCTTGTATTGACCCAAATAAAGCACGATATGACCAGGTACGTAGAGTAGAGAACGAAAAGGTTCAGCCTCTTTGATGATTTTCTTTTTCTTTTTTACTTTGCTAAGACCTTTTATAGTGATGCTAGAGCCATCTTTTGCCTGTTTAGAGGAGTTACGACGTAAGAAGATACCAAAAGGTCCTAAAAAGTCTCTCGTGGTTGCAGAACAGTCTCTACACTCATAACTGCCACCCCAACCATAAGGCTCACCATAAAACTCACGTGCGAGCATTGCCACATTATGTGGCGTGAAAGGTAGGGGCTTTTTTGCAATGATATTTGGCTTTGTAGCGATAACTTTTTCTATATGGGCATGTCCTTTTTTATCTCGAGAAGCCACTAAATAGTGTTTACCATCTTTATCAATAGGAAAGAGTGCTCCTAGCTTTACAAGTGAAATATCTTTTTTATCATTAAAAAGTCTTAAGTTATCTTTGATGACCATGGCATAATGATTATTTTTAAAGATATTAATAAAAGAGGAGTTAACCAAAGCCAAATCAGAAGTTTTAATCCATCCAAAAGAGTAGGAAGCTTGTACAAATGCCCAACGCTTGTCTTTTGAGAAATGGGAGATTAAAAGAGGTATGTTTATATGTAGTGCAGAGTTTTGATTGTAATCAAAGGGGAAACCCTCGCCTGTTTTTTTAGGGTCTCTATAGTAAGACGTTGAAGTGGGGAGTGCTTTCACATCAGTACGACGAATAGTGATAGCCTTATATTTTTTAGTATTAATTTGCTCATACTGGGCATTCTCTATCCATTTAGTGTACGTAGTAGCCTGTATAACAGAGCCTTTAGCCCTGTAGATAGGTTTTTTAGTAATGAAACGTATCTCCCAACCAAAATCCTCTATGGGTATATCAAGTTTGGAAAGACTCCATGGTTTAAAGTATTTTTTATTAAATTCTTTGTCTAGTTTAGCCTGTTTATTTTTAGAAAAAGGTTTGATTTGTGAAGCATAGTATGCAGGGTTTTGAGGAATGTTTCTCATGTCTGCTACCTTGCCTTTTGGCATATGGTCTATCTTACTTTTGACACGTTTACTCTCTTTAAGTACGTAAGCAGCATCAAGTGTGCTAAAGGAGAGTAGCAGTAACAAAGAGAGGGTTAGTTTTTTATACATCAATAGTTCTTTAATATAGTATTTTACAAATGATAAACTACTTTGGTTAATGATTGGTGTATTTTATAGTTTTTGTGAGAAGTTTGTGACGTATTGTGATTGTATTACCCCAAAAAATAAAAGGGAAAGAGGGGTAATACAGGTTGATTGCGTCAACAAGCGGATTATGTCAAAAAAGTGTTAATTAAGTGTTAAATCTCTTTGCCTATTTCTTTCTTTTTTTTGTTTTTTCTGATTTCTCTTCTTTTACTGAACGTATCCATAGCCAATTAAGAAGTAGATAGATAAGCCATGATACGAAGAGAGAATAAAAAGCTGTTCCGACATAAAGTGGCAAAAATATATCACTCATATGACTTGAAAACCACTCTAAGGTTAGTTCTATATCACCTAAACCCTCTTTACCAAGTATCATATTACCTGTGAGGTACTCCATATAGTACATGAATGGCATAGTAAAAGGGTTAGAGAGCCAAACCATGGCAATGGCAATAGGTACATTAAACCGTATAAAGGGTGTCGTTGCTACCACGGCTAACATCTGCATAGGCATAGGGATAAATCCCCAAAATAGCCCAACAAATACGCCTTTGGTTACCATTCTTCTGTTGATGTTAAAATAGGCACGAGGGAGGTTGTACTTTTCTAAAAATGTATCTAATTTTCCTTTGTTAGAGGCTTTTTTTCTAAAAAATTTACGTATCATTCATATCCATGCTATCATTTATTATTTGCATAAGTGTAATACTACAAGGCTTTAAATCCCCTTTTTATCAACATTTGTGTAAAATACGCGTACTAAAAACTACTAAAGGTGCGACATAATGAGCGGATATATGATTTTTTCTGGCACATCAAACCCTGAACTCTCTGAAGAGATAGCAAAATACTTAGAACAACCTCTCTCTTTAGCCACTATTAAACGTTTTTCCGATGGTGAAATTTCTGTTCAAATCGCTGAATCTGTACGTGGAAAAGATGTTTTCATCGTACAACCCACCTCTGCCCCTGCCAATGATAACCTTATGGAACTGCTTATTATGACAGATGCATTAAAACGTTCATCTGCTAAGTCTATTACGGCAGTTGTGCCTTATTATGGTTACGCAAGACAAGACAGAAAAGCAGCACCACGTGTGCCTATCTCTGCTAAACTTGTTGCAAACCTTATGGAATCAGCAGGTATTACGCGTATGGTGACTGTTGACCTGCATGCCTCACAGATACAAGGTTTCTTTGACATCCCTGTAGACAACCTTTATGGTGCGATATTATTTATCGACTATATTAAAGCAAAAAACTTTAAAAACCCTGTGATTGCTTCTCCTGACATTGGTGGTGTGGCACGTGCTAGATATTTTGCTAAAAAACTTGGTTTAGATATGGTTATCGTAGATAAACGCCGTGAAAAAGCGAACGAATCAGAAGTGATGAATGTTATAGGTGATGTAGCTGGTAAAGATGTTATTCTCATAGATGACATGGTAGATACTGCGGGTACCATGGTCAAAGGTGCAGCTGCACTTAAAGCATTAGGTGCTACTTCAGTGATGGCATGTTGTACACACCCTGTACTCTCTGGTCCTGCCTATGAACGTCTTCAAGCAGGAGACCTTGATGAGTTAGTTGTGGCAAACACGATTCCTATGGAACACAAATGTGACAAGATAAAGATGCTTTCAACTGCCTCAATGCTTGGTGAAGTCATCAGAAGAGTACATAACAATGAGAGTGTAAACTCTTTATTTGAATCAAATACATAAGCGTTAAAAGTAATTTACATTAGGAAACAAATTGGCAAATAAAGTACCACAAAAGAACATACGTAACTTTTCTATCATCGCACATATCGACCACGGTAAGTCTACACTTGCAGACCGTATCATACAAGAATGTGGGGCGGTAAGCGACAGACAAATGTCTGCACAAGTTATGGACACGATGGACATCGAAAAAGAGCGTGGTATCACCATTAAGGCACAGTCTGTGCGTTTGGACTATGTAAAAGATGGTGAGCCGTACATTCTTAACCTTATTGACACCCCAGGGCATGTTGACTTCTCTTATGAAGTGAGCCGTTCTTTAGCTTCTTCAGACGGTGCTCTTCTCATCGTAGATGCTGCACAAGGTGTAGAAGCACAGACTATTGCTAATGTTTACATTGCCATAGAAAATGACCTTGAGTTGTTACCAGTAGTAAACAAGATAGACCTCCCAGCCTCAGACCCAGACCGCGTACTCACAGAACTTGAAGAAGCCATAGGCATAGATGCTACCGAACATAACCTTGTCTCAGCCAAAACAGGCGTAGGGGTAGCAGAGTTAGTAGATAGCATCGTAGCACGCATCCCTGCACCTGTGGGTGATTCAGATGCTCCTCTCAAAGCACTTATTTATGACTCATGGTTTGACAACTATCTAGGAGCACTTGCACTTGTACGTGTTTTTGATGGACAAATCACCAAAGGACAAATGGCAAAAGTGATGGGTACAAAAGATGAACATCAAGTGCTTAATCTTATGTACCCAAATCCTATTGCTCCAGTTAAAACCAATGAAATACGTACAGGCGAGATTGGTATCGTGGTGATGGGGCTTAAAACAGTTGATTCTCTTAAAGTTGGAGATACTATTACGGATAGTAAAAATCCTACAGCTGAGGCGATTGATGGGTTTGAACCTGCTAAACCTTTTGTATTTGCAGGTATTTATACGATAGATACAGATAGATTTGAAGACTTACGTGACGCACTTAATAAATTAAAACTGAATGATTCTTCTTTAAGTTTTGAACCAGAGAGTTCTATGGCACTTGGTTCTGGATTTAGAACTGGTTTTCTTGGTATGCTTCACATGGAAGTGATAAAAGAACGTTTAGAACGTGAATTTAACCTTGAACTCATCGCTACAGCACCAACAGTTGTCTATAAAGTAGAACAGACCAATGGTGAGGAGATTGTCATTCAAAACCCTTCTGAACTTCCAGAACCTCAAAAAATAGATAAGATTTTTGAGCCTTATGTCAAAGCAACTATCTTAACACCACAAGAGTACTTAGGTAACCTTATTAAGTTACTCAACGACCGTCGTGGTGTACAAATAAAGATGGACTACTTAAACGAAACACGTGTTCTTTTGGAGTATGACATTCCTATGAATGAGATAGTGATGGACTTTTACGATAAGTTAAAGTCTATTACCAAAGGGTATGCAAGTTTTGACTATGAACCAGTAGGGTTTAGAGAGGGTGACCTTGTTAAACTAGACATCCGTGTAGCAGGTGATGTGGTAGATTCACTTTCTATCATCGTACCTCGAGACAAGGCACGAACTCGTGGTCTTGCATTTGTGGCACAACTTAAAGAGCTTATACCTAGAC
>JAMONG010000103.1 GCA_027066595.1 Sulfurovum sp. | reverse complement strand
CTTTAGCTTGCCTAAAAACAATATTTGCTTTTTTATCGATAAGGATAGAAAATATTTTAGGTTTATCTCCCATTCTTGTAAAGTACTTATGGTATTTAATACAACTCGCTAAGAGTTTTTTAAACTTTGGGTTATGTGTAAATGGTGAAGCTTGAAGAATGCGTATAGAATCAGCATAAATCTTTAACCCTTTGTTCCAATGCTTTTCAATAGTTGGGTCATCTAAATGCCATAAATCCATCATATAATGGGCTGAAAGTCTTCTCGCTGAAGCTGCTATCTCGATAGAGGCATTGAGTGATTCTTTATGGCTTATTTGTGAGTTATCTAACAAATGCTTTTTCATATGAGCCATTTCTTTAATGACTGTTCGTATGTTACCATGGATAAATATAGCACCTTTTTTCATGTTCTCCAAAGTTTCATTTTTTAATGCCAGTTGCATCGCACCCTTTACTTTTATCCATGCATCGAGACTTATTTGTATACTTGTTTGTATGGTAGTGTCTTGAGGATACTTGATTTGTATACTATCTAGTAAATCTTCATAGTGTTGCATACCAGACTTTAACTTCTTTGTAGGATTTTTATATTTTATTTTTGCACCAATAAGAATATATGCCTTTAACATATTTCGCATATTAGACATTTCCATACCTAATGCTAGTATGGTTTCTTTATTATCTTTATGTGATGTAGCATGTAAAGATGAGTGTAGTAAAAATAAAACGACACAAATGTGTTTAATAAATTTCATATGATTTTGCCTTAGTGAATTGATAGAAAATAGTGTGTGGATGATAGTGTATAAATGTAAATTTAGTGTAAAAATAAGAAGGAGAAATTTTACATTAAATTTACATTAAATATGTATTATTTTTCGATTTTAAAGCGTTGTCATTATTTTATAATAAGGTTTATTTTTCATGAAACAAATATATATTTTTTTTCTATTATCTTTCTCTATACTTTTAGGGGATGAACTTACATCTGAAGTTATTTTAGAAGCAGAAAAAGGACAAACTTTTTTTAAAAAAAATTTAAGAAAAGTTTGTCGTACAACAAGTGCTAATTTTGCACAAAAGCATACGTATAAAGAGTGGTATAGACTTAAGGAAGATAAAAAATTTCGTATAGAGGTTTATAGGTTGTGTCCAGGTAGTGCAGTATTTTTAGAAGATAAGTGGATAGAATCTATCTATGCTTTTACTATCGTTTATGCAAAAAACACAAACAGGTTTTCTGAATAATAAATTTTGTTTATAACAATATTTTAGAGTGAGAATAAACTTATATATTTTTACACTATCTTTACAAATATTGCATATAATGCACTTGCTTGTCCAAAGCAGTTAAGGTAGTGGGTAATGCTGTACCCACTACATATTTATGATATAGTACTGTATCGCACAATGATTAGGTTAATTATGTCTCAATTGATAAAAAAAAATTCATTTAAATATTATTTTAATAAAATCTCACTCTATGCTATATTTATGGTGTTGATTATTTTATTTGCTTCTGTTATCTTTTTTGTTCAAAATGATAAAGAAGAGAGGTTAAAAGTGTTAGGTGACCGTGTGGTTCAAAACTTTCGCTCTGGTTTAGACTATGAAATGGTTGATTTACTCTCTTTTTCTATGGCTCTTTCTGAAGATGGAGAATTGAAAAATGCACTACTGTCACTTGATGAGACTAAAGGGTATAGTATTCTTTCTCATATCTCTTCACGTTTTAAAAAGTATACCCATCTAAAATCTTTACGGCTACAGGTTTTGACCCCAGACTTTTTTATATTTGCACGTTCTTGGAATGAAGGCTTTGAGGGGATGCCTATTTGGTGGTTTAGAGATGACCTAGATGCCTTGAACAAAAACAATGAACCCAAAGTGGGGATGGAAACAGGACGACTATTAACGTTTAAAGCAACTGTGCCTATACGTAGTGGTTTGAAACTCATAGGTTACCTAGAAGCGATTAAAATGATTGATGAGTTTTCTGTTAAACTTCGTAACAAGGGTGTCGAACTTATCGCGTTGATGGATGAAAAATATTTAGATAAAGCAGAACTCATGCGCGACTTTCCTATAGTACATGAATATGTTATAGCCAATCAAAATTTTAATCAACAATTTTTACCCAAAATAGAGATGTTGGATTGGGATGATTTTTTAACGAAGAACTATACCTATGAAGATGGTATTTTGTACTTGAATGAACCTATGTATAATGGGGCAGGTACACAAATAGGTATTTATATGCTTGCTGTGGCAGATGATGCACTTAATGCTTTTAAAACACAAAGTGACAAAATCTCATTTTTTACCCAGTTCTCAGATGAAGATATAGAAAAAGTAGTGAATGCATGGGAGAATCCTTACGGCAGTTTTCGTAATGCATACGATAAAGACTTAATAGAGTTGTTACCTAAGCTTCATAAAGAAGATAAAACAGAACTGGAGTTTAAAGCCAAATCTATTTTACGCACGTACACGAAAGAAGAGTTAATTGATATTATTTTATCGAATAAACACAGAGAAAAAAAAGTAGGGGAGATAAAATGAAAATACTCATTTTAGAAGATGAAAGAGTCTTAGCAGTTAGTATGAGAGAATATTTGGAGGGGTGTGGATATGAAGTGCTTTGTTATACGCAGTCAGACAGTGCCTATGATGCTATCTATGAACAAAGCTATGACCTTTTACTTCTTGATGTTAAAGTACCTGGTGATCTTAACGGTTTTGAGATGCTTGAACAGTTACGCAAAGATGGTAACAAAACACCTGCTATTTTCATCACGTCTCTTACGGACATAGAAGACTTAAGCCGTGGTTATGAGTGTGGAGCATGTGATTATATACGTAAACCATTTGATTTGGCAGAGTTAAAGTTACGTGTAGAACAAGTGGTTAAACTTCAATGTTTTGCCTCCAATGAAGAAATCATAGAATTGCCCTATGGTTATGAGTATGATGTAAAAAAAATGAAACTACTTTTAAATGGTAAAGGGGTGACTCTCGCAAAAACAGAAACCAAAATACTTGAACTTCTTATCAAGCAAAGAGGGTCAGTCGTAGGATGTGAAATGTTTTGGGAAGAGGTATGGGGTGAATGGGTAGATTCTGCAAATATACGTGTGCAAGTGGGTAACTTACGTAAAAAGCTTGAGAAAGATTTTATTAAGAATGTGCGTGGTTTAGGGTACAGTATTGATTTTTAATACTGAAGAGTTTGCACGTAAATATGCTTTAAGATATACCTCTGTACTTGCAGTACTTCTTATCGCACCTTTGGTTATCTATGTTTACCTTTTACTACAAATTGATGAAGCAAAAGTAAAACTCTCTTTAGAGACGCAAGCAAAAGAGATAATGGCTGTTATGCAACACTATGATAACAAGGATAAAGTGTTTCATTTTCCTCGTTATAAAAAATACCAGTCCGCACTTTATGACAAAAACTATAAAGCACTGTTTAGTACTTTAGATTTTGAACCTAACTCGTTTATAGATGGTTTTCACAAAAAAGAACAACATTATTATTATATTTATACCTTGCCTAAAGGGTATTATTTTGGTGCAAATTATCTGTTAATCTCTACAGTGCATACTGCCAATAAAATTTATTATTTTGCGGCATCGGTTCTTTTGGCTATTGTGTTGGCATTGTTTATTTTTTCTTTTTTATTGTTGCGTAACTTTTCCAAACCTTTTGAAAAGTTAAATACACAATTAGATAATTTTATAAAAGATTCCATGCATGAGATCAATACACCCCTAAGTATTATTAATCTTAATGCAGACCTCTTTGCAGATAAATTTGGTGAAAATAAATACCTTAATCGTATGAAGTCAGCTTCTAAAACATTGGCAACGATTTATAATGATATGGATTATTTGGTAAAACAAGGTAGGGTGGAACATAAATCTAAAGAGATTAATTTGAGTGAGTTCATACAAAATCGTGTAGATTATTTTCAAGAGGTTGCCAATTTAAAAGAGATAGAACTACAAACAAACATTGAAGAAGATATCATCTACACCTTCTCTAAAACAAAACTCCAACGTATTGTCGACAATACCATCTCTAATGCAATTAAATATAGTCATTATCAAAATGATGTGGATATCACACTTTATATTCAAGAAGGCATTATTACCTTTATGGTTAAAGATTATGGCGTTGGTATTGAAAATATCGATAAGATATTTTCACGGTACTACCGCGAAAATGAAGCCAAAGGAGGCTTTGGTATAGGACTCAATATTGTGAAACAGATTATTGATGAAGAAGGCATCCACTTGGATGTGAGTTCGACATTAAATGAAGGAACACTTTTTAAATATACCTTTTATAAGTAGTTAGCGTATTTTTATTATTTTAGGTATTTCCTCATGTAACATATCATGTTTATAGTTACCAATTTTATATACTTATAAGACTATATAAAAAATATTACACTTTTTTTACACTATTTTTACACTTCCTTGTTACTATTCATATCGTAACACTATAAAAGGAGTATGAATGCATACAAAAATCAAATGTTTAGCTTTGACAACATTGTTTTTATCATCTTCAGCACTATTTGCTGCAGATTTAACAAAAGCATATGATATGCCAGAAGCAACAAAGATGATAGAGAAAGATTTGTTCCCAGCTGCAACAGAATACGCAATGCCAAAGAGTTGTGACCTTACTGATCCAAAAGCAATTGCCAGAGGTGATTTTATGTTTAATAATCTCAATGGTAAAAAAGCCAAAGGAAAACTTCCTGAAGGACTTGCTAAATTTGTTGAAAAGACAGGTAAAGATGGAAAAGTGAAAAAGAAGCCTAAGCAGTATGGTAACTGTATCGCTTGTCACGATGTAGAAGGTTCTAAGGGGGCTGGAAATATCGGACCTAGTCTTGTAGGATATAAAGCAATGTTTGTAGATACAAAAGTGAGAGATGCTCAGTTTGTGTATCAAAAAATTGCAGATCCAAGAATAGACAATGCCAATACACACATGACTGTTAACCTCACAACAGGGCTATTTAATGAGCAAGAAATTTGTGACTATACAGCGTATGTACTCTCTGAGAAAAAGACAAAATAAAAAGGAAATAAAGAATGAAAAGAAGAAATTTTATAAAAAGTTTTTGTGCAGCTTCGGCAGTAGCAGCAACAATGACACCTTCAGCACTATTGGCTAAAGAAGCACCAAAGGGTGGTAATCTTTTAAGCTATGATGCAGCCGTATCTGCAATTACTGGTGGAAAAGCAGTAACAGACAGTGCAAAAGTATCTTTAACCGTACCTGAGATTGCAGAAAATGGTGCAGTTGTACCTGTAAAAGTAAATATTGAATCTCCAATGACAGATGCAGACCATGTAAAAGCTATTCATGTACTTAGTACTAAAAATGGTAATGCTAGATGTGCAGATGTGATGTTAACACCACTTAATGGTAAAGGCTATTTTGCAACAAGAATTAAACTTAATGGTACGCAAGATGTTGTAGCACTTGTAGAGATGAGTGATGGGTCGTTCCTTAGAGCAGCTAAACCAGTGAAAGTAACAATTGGTGGATGTGGTTAAGACCATTTTTGAAATTGTAGAGAGAAAAGCGTTATAAAAATAGTTAGATAATAAAGGATAAGAAATGGCAGAAGCACGTAAATCGATGATAAAATTTAAACCTAAAAAGTTTAAAGTGGGAGATACTATTAAAGTAGATTTTATTGTAATCCACCCAATGGAAACGGGTACGAAAAAAGATAAAAAATCAGGAAAAATCAAACCTGCACACTTTATAGATAATATTACATTTTCTTTAGATGGTAAACCATTTACAACGATGAAAGTATGGGAAACAGTTTCTACTAACCCTTATTTTTCTGTAAACTTGAAGGTACCTGGTAAAGGTAAAATCACAGTAGATTATACTGATAATACGGGTGAGAAAAACTCTAAGAGTAAAAAACTTAAACCAAAAGGATAAGTGATGAAAAAAGTATTATTATCATTGGCTTTTCTGAGTACGATGGCAATGCTTCAGCTTAATGCAGGTGAGCAGTTTGCTATGAGTGATGCAGATAGAGCAATGTATACAGAAATGCTAGAAAACAACCCTGCAGATATTTTTGTTGAAGAGGGTGGAGAGATTTTAGAAGAGGCATTGGGTGGTGAAGAAGCACTGGCTAAGTTTCTAGAAGTCTCTGAAAAAGATTTACCTAAGTATATTGCTGGATTTCCAAGATACATTAAAAAACTTGGAAATGTTGTAGGACTAGACCAAGTGATGCAAGCGATGCAAGTAGAACAAGGTAAAGAAAAAACAAAACTTAAGTCTGGGAAAATGTTCTCTATGTTGGCGTATGTCAAATCATTAGCAAATGATGAACTCATTAACATTGATGTGGAAGCAGATGAACACATTAAAGCATCATATGCTTTAGGTAAGACAACATATATGACTGCACGTGGAGGAAGAGGGCTTTCTTGTAACTCTTGTCACTCTGCAGATATTATCGGGCAAGTACTTAGAACACAGCCTCTACCAGATTTAGGTGAAGTGGCAGTTGCAGGTACATGGCCAGCATACCGTATGACTAAGTCAAGTCTTAGAACACCACAAAGAAGATTTCAAGGGTGTATGAAAAATGCACTTTTAAAAGTGATTCCTATTGGCTCTAAAGAGATGATAGCACTTGAAGTATATGTGGCAACCCTTGCTCAAGAAAAAGGCAAAAAAATCGCCATTCCTGGTTTAAAAAGATAAGAGGTATAGTATGGAAATAGATAGACGAGACTTCCTCCAGATTGCAGCATCACTAGGTTTACTAGGAGCAGCTGGGGGGACTAACCTTTTTGCAGGTGAAGCAGCGAAAGAGAAAATCAAGCAATTGACTTTCTCTGATGTTGTGAAGTTTAAAGCAAAAGGAAAAGCAACAATCCTACACTTTTGTGATATGCATGCACATATTAAACCACTTTACTGGAGAGAGCCTTCAACACTTATCTCTGCTAAAAACCTAGTAGGTACACCTGGTTTTATCTGTGGTGAGAGTTTTCAAAAGTATTATGGTATTCAGCCTGGTACATTAGATGCTTACTTTGATACACACAATGACTTTTCAGAACTTGCCAAAAAGTTTGGTAAGATGGGTGGTATTGCACATATGAAACCTATCATTGATCACGTGAAAAAAGAGAGAGGGGCAGAAAATGTCATTCTTTTAGACTCGGGTGATACATGGCAAGGTACAGCTGTGGCACTACATACAAAAGGTGAAGCCATTGTTGATGCACAAAACTACCTTGGGGTAGATGTCATGGTAGGACACTGGGAATATACGTATGGTAAAGAGCGTGTTCAAGAACTTATCGGAAAGCTGGATGCAGAATTTATTTCACAAAATGTGATAGATAATGATCCTTTTTCAGATGAGTTTGAAGAACTTATTTTCCCTCCATATTCTATTAAAGAGATAGGTGGAGCTAAAATTGGTATCATCGGACAATCTTTCCCGTTTACTTCTACAGCAAACCCTAAAAGGTTTACAGAAGGATGGAGTTTTGCATTAAGACATGAATCTTTACAAGAGTTTGTTAATATGCTTCGTAAAGAGAAAAAAGTTGATGCAATTGTTGTACTTAGTCATGATGGCTTCTCAGTTGATCAAGAGTTAGCGAAGAAGGTAAAAGGTGTTGACTTTATTTTAAGTGGACACACACATGACCCTAGTCCTGAACCAATTATTGTCAATGATACAGTGATTCTTATCTCTGGAAGTCATGGTAAATATATCTCCAGACTTGACTTAGAGATAAAAGATAAAAAAGTAGTAGATTATAGTTTTAAACTTATGCCTGTTGCTTCAAATCTTATTCCTGCAGATAAAGCAGGTGTTGAGCTTATCGAAAAGTGGTATAAACCATACAACGAAGAGTTAAATGAGGTATTGGGTACAACAAAAGGACTGCTTTATAAAAGAGATACTTTTTACTCTACTTTTGATTCACTCATTGGTATGGCAATTCAAGACGAAATGAAATGTGACATTAACTTTAACCCTGGGTATAGATGGGGTACAACCGTACTTCCGGGTGACCCAATCACTAAAGACAATGTCTATGAAATGACAGCGATTACCTATCCTGAAGTCTATACATTTGACTTAAAAGGGGAAGTGATATTTAAGCTTATGGAAGATATTGCAGATAATGTTTTTAATTCCAATCCACTGTTACAACAAGGTGGAGATATGAGTCGACTTACAGGTGCGAGTTATAGTATCACTATTTCTGCACCATCAGGTAAACGTATATCTGACTTTATGATAGGAGGTAAGCCAATTGATATGAAAAAGACATATAGGGTTTCATCATGGGGTGGTAACTTACAAAATGTAGGTGAAAACCTAGATGAAAAAGCTATCAGACCTGTCTATGAGGTCGTGAGTGATTATATTCGTAAGCAAAAGGTTATAGATATTCCACTGGAGTCTAATGTGAAAGTATTAGATATGGATTGTGGATGTCCTGTAAAAGGTGCTACGTGCTAGTTTGAACCGTGCCTCGTCTCTTTGTTTGAAAACATTGTTAGTCTCTTCCTTTGAAGAGACGGGGCACTCATAGTTGTGATGTATTATCACAACCCAATTTTAGCATAAGTTAATTATATCATTATGATAAGTAAATAATAAAGGGAAAAAATGAACAAGGGAACAATTAAGTTAGGTGTAGCAACTGCTGCAGTACTTCTAGGTACATCTTTGATGGCTGGAGGAGATATTGTAAAAACAGAAGTTGCTGCTGCTCCTATAAAAGCAGATAAACCAAAAAGAACATTAAAAGGAAGTATGGTTGTGAACTACCATACATTACCAGGATCAGCTGACAGTATACGTGAGATGTTTACAGAAGGTGTATTTTATGGTCGATTAAGATCCAATAGCTTTTATTGGCAATGGGCAGCTGATGGTGCAAACAATGATGCCAATAAAAATATGGGTTTAGGTGGAAGTCTTATCTATAAATCTGCAGCCTATAAGAACTTTAGTTTTACTTTAGGTTACTATGGAAGTATGAGTCCAACTTTCTGGAGACCAGATAAAGCTGATATTGGATTTTCTAAATCAGGAAAAGATACATTTAGCCGCTATAAAATAAAAACAGGCGGAAGCTTTGGTATGCATGTTTTAGGTCAAGGTTTTGTAGAATATAACAATGGCACAATCGACATCAAAGCAGGTCGTCAATTGTATGAGTCTGTATTTACAAAGTCAAATGATACAAAGATGATTCCAAATACATTTGATGGGATAAGTGCAGCGATTAAAGTAGCACCAAAAACAAAAGTACGTTTGGCATGGTTTGGTAGTCAAAAACTAAGAGATCATGAAGATGCACATGATGTGATTACTTTCAAAGATTCAAATGGTGAGAGTTGGAACAATAATGATGATGCAGGTAAACATAGAGGATTAAATTATAATAACTTTGTATCTGCAGGTGTTGATCCTAATAACAATATGTATCTTGCAGATATTAGAACAAAATATTTTAAAAATTTAGATACAACATTTAGTTATCTTCAAATTCCTGGTGTTTTACAAGACTTTGTGATTGAAGCACACTACAAGATTCCTCTTGGTAGTTCAGGTTGGACAGTAAGACCAGGTATCCGTCACTTTATGCAATTTGATGATGGTGGAGGTGTTGTAGCAGGTGATAGCAATGCACTTGGTGGCGATCTTACTGGATATACTGCAAGCGTGAATGGTTCATTGGATTCGAGCTTATTTAACGGAAGACTTGATCTTCTTATGCCTAATAAAAAAGGTTTCTTTAGACTTGGATACTCAAAAGTGTCTGATGATGCAGACATTGTCGCTCCATGGAGAGGTTTCCCTACAGGTGGCTTTACAAGAGCTATGGCTCAGTATAACTGGTTTGCTAACACTGAAACTATTATGGTAAGAGCAGTATATAAATTTAACCCAACATGGAAAGCAAGTATTCGTTATGCTATTCAAGATTTTGATGACAATAAAAATGTACCATCTGACAGTACAGTGATTCACATTGATACATGGACAAACATTACAAAAAATCTTCAAATGAGAATGCGTTATGGTCATGTTTCTGCTGCTGATGATATCCTCAAAGCAGGTAGTCTTACTAAGTATAAAAAAGACTGGTCATATGATGAGTTCCGTTTAGAATTCAACTATATGTTCTAGGAGTAAAATGAAACAGATTATCTTATTTTTTTTAATCTATTCTTCTTTACAGGCTTTTGAGTACAATCTTGTACCGCAAAAGCTTGCTAAGGGTGTATATTGTTTTTTTGGTAAACTTGAAAATATATCTAAAGAGAATGGAGGTAATATGGTTAATACCTGTTTCGTCCAAACCAAAGAAGGATTTGTTGTCATTGACAGCGGTCCTACTTACGCATATGCCTCTGAAGCATATGTACAGATGCAAAACATAGCAAAAATCCCAATAAAATATGTCATTAATACGCATGATCATGATGATCATTGGTTAGGTAATAGTTTTTATAAAAGTAAAGGTGCTTTGTTGATAGGTCCACGAACCTATGAACAAAATGTGGTTACTGGTATGGAAACGCGAATGGAACGAACTTTAGGCAAAGTACTTTATGCTAAAACAAACATTGTCATGTTAGATAGAGTTGTTGATGATAATCTTACTTTAAAGTTGGGTGGAAGAGCATTTATCCTCAAACAGTTGGAAGATATAGCACATACTAAGGGTGACTTAGTGGTATGGTTGGAGAAAGAGAAAGTACTCTTTGTAGGTGACTTGGTATTTAATGGACGTCTCACTTCTTTGCGTGATGGGTCACTTCTAGGTTCTTTACGTACCTTAGATAAGATAGACGCATATGCTGCGGAGGTTATTGTCTCTGGTCATGGTTTTCAAACCCATGCACAAAGTACTACAACATTTAAAGCCTATTTGACAGAACTAAAAAGTGAAGTTTTCAAAGCACTAGATGAAGATGTGGGGTTGGAAAAGATAAGTAAAAAAGTGACGATGGATAAATACAAAGAGATGAAACTTTATGATATGCTTCATGCTCGCAATGTATTGGATGCCTATAGAGAGTTAGAAATGGTGGAGGAGGAAGAGTGAAAATAATTTTATTAATTTGTTTTAGTCTACTCAGTGTATGTGCAGATGAAGGAAAAGTACTTTTTGAAAAGCATTGCATCTCTTGCCATAAAGCTTTTATCCCTATGTCTAAACTTAAAGAGAATTTTTTAGACCATAACAATACGTTACTTAGACTCAAAGCCCCCACGCTTAATCAACTCTCTTATCGACTTAAACAGCGTATAGGAGACCCTAAAGGGGATGAAGATATGCATCGTATGGAAGTGACAGCTTTTATGTCAGACTATGTGAACTATCCAGATAGAGATAAAAGTGTCTGTTTAGATGATGTGATGCAGCACTTTAAAACTATGCCTACACTCAAAGGTAAGGTAACAGAAGATGAACTAGAAGAGATAGGAAGCTACCTCTATGACTTCGATGAAAAAGTGATTAAAGCAAAAGGTATCAAATATGAAGGCTTTGATGAAGCGTTAAAACGTGCAAAAGAAGAAGATAAAATTATCATCATCAAAGCAATGACTAAAGAGTGTCACTTTTGTCGTAAAATGGAACGAGAAGTGATGATAGAAGATGAAATCATAGCTGCGATAAAAAAAGATTTTATTGCAGTTTCTATCGATGTTTCTACGCATAGTCTACCCTTAGGTTTAAAAGCAGTGGTGACTCCTACGTTTATATTTGTGGATGAAAATGCTAAAGTTTTGATGAATGTGCCTGGGGCATGGAGCAAAGAAGATTTTATGGAGCTACTCAAAGAAGCTAAAATAAACAATTTAAAAAAGGATAAAAAATGAATACCATACCCAAGTTTTTATTAGTATGTATAGTGTTAATAAGCTCACTGCTTGCAGAGACAGAATTTGCCAAACCAAAGCCTGCGATTGATAACCCACGAAAACTTGTATTTTCATTACCTAGTGGAGATATTAAAGAGATGAACAGAATCATTAGTACAATAAACAATGTGATGAAGTTTTATCGACCAGAAAATACAGAAGTGGTGGTTGTAGCATATGGTCAGGGCATGAATGCATTGTTACTAAAAGGTGACAAAGAGGTACGTAAACGTATAGAAGCCTTGATGACTTATGATGTTGTTTTTATAGCCTGTGGTAACACGATGAGAACTTTAAAAATAGATAAAAAAGAATTACTTGAAGATGTTGAGTTTGCTACGGCGGGTATAGTCGAAATCATAGAGAGAAAACTACAAGGCTATAGTTACACACAACCTTAATATTTACATATTTTTTACACTATGCAGTTATAGTTAGTCATCAAAAAAAAAGGATGTAAATATGAATAAAATTCTCATTTTACTTATGACTGTGTTTAGCTACAACTACGCTTCAATGAATGGAGATATTCTTCTTTATAAAGTTGCTAATAAAGACCATAAAGTTACGGCACAAACTTTAGCAGATGGTTTAACTATCAATGGATATGTTGTGGCTAAAAATCAAGATATGAATGGCCCTTATCAAAAGCAGTTTAAGAACACAACTTTTGAGAGCTATAATCTCATGTCTGTCTATCATCCAGAAACTTCTATCGCACTCATTCCAAAATATGCGAACAGTGGTATTTTTACACCTTTTTCTATAGCTACATATCAAAAAAAGGGTGAAGATGAGTTCTATGTAGCACTTTTAAGTGCCGATGCACAGCAAAATATTATAAAAGTAAAAGATAAATTGTTCTCAAATTTAGAACAATTAAATAAAGAAACCATTTTAAAAGTTTTACCAACAGCCGTTGAAACTTCTTTAACTTATGCAGCTGTGTCTACAAGTAAATCACTCTATACCAAA